>NZ_CDRRUH010000006.1:0-79687 GCF_977045365.1 Fusicatenibacter sp. | reverse complement strand
TGCTGACGGGTGTCTTCAATGTATTCCATCCACTCTAATAATTCCTGCATAAACAACGCCCCTTTTTCTTTTATTTTATCAAAAAAGGGGCGTGTTCACAATTTATTTACTCATGCGTTTGTCGTGGCAGGATTCCGTAAAAATACACCCGCCGGAAAGGAGGCTCCGGCGGGTGCTCTGACGCATGATTTCGTTGTTTTATTTGTTGTACTCTTCCAGGTATTTCTGGTAATCCTCTACCTGTTTTCCATGGATTTCCTTGAGCTCATCCTGCACATCCTGCAGACCGAGTCCATTGATTTTATCAACGTAGGAATCCCAGTCATCCAGAGATTTTCCGCCGCCGATGACACCCCAGGTGTATTCTTTCATCGCGTCACCGATATCGGTTCCGAGATCATTATTTACGGTATATGCATCCGGGTTCTTCTTCTCGATGGTCTTTGCATAAGCATCACGGCTGTTCTCTTTTACTTTTTCAAAGAGTTCGGTCGTCTCTTCTGTATTGGCAATGTTGGCAGCATCTTTTCTTGCGAAGAGATCCTGGAACAGGTTGATACCAAGGTTCTGCTCGGTGTTGACTGCACCGTCGCCCGGGTTGATGATTTCGTAGGTTCCGTCGCCGTTGTCTTTGTAGTCTCTTCCTTCAACACCGAATTTCTTATGAATCCAGTTTTCCGGTGTTGCCATATCATCAAAGATTGCATACGCTCTCTCCGGATCGGAGCAAACGTTTGTGATACCGAAGTAGCACCATGCTGCGATGGTTGCCGGCTCGTCCTGCGGGTCTCCGTTGCCGCCGCTTACCATATCGATCGGAATCCACTCTGCATCCGGGTTGGAAGCATAGAAGGACTGCATCGTACCGCTGGACGGGTTGTTCCAGGATACCCAGCTGTAGGTTGCGCCGAATCCGCCGTTTGCCATCTCCTCATCACGGTCAGTATCGGTGATGATGCTCGGATCGACGACGCCGTCTGCGTACAGTTTTGCTACGCGTCCCAGCCACTCTTTGCAGTCATCGGTGGTCGGTCCGTAGATGTAGGAACCGTCTTCCAGACGAAGGAAGTCCATACGTCCGTTTCCATCGCCGCTTCCCTGGATCCATGGCCAGAAAGTACGGTAATCGTATCCATCACCATTCCATCCGTAGGTGTCATCCACACCGTTTCCGTCCGGATCGTCGAAGGTAAATTTGTACAGGCAGTCTTCCAGCTCATCCAGTGTAGTCGGAACAGCCAGTCCTAAGTTGTCCAGCCAGTCTTTCCGGATCCACAGAGTCTCACATGCCGGCTCTGCAACGTCGCCCGGGATACGGTAAATTCCGTTGTCTCCGGATGCGTAAAACATAACGCCAGGATCTACATCATTATAGTAGTCAACCATGTTGGTATATTTCTTCATATACGGAGAAACATCCACCAGAAGGCCTGCGTCTACCCATTTCGTATAGTCAGCTTCCATGTTCCACCACCAGATGATGTCCGGCCGTTGTGTCTCATCGCCCATCAGAAGGGAAATTTTGGATGTTGCATCCGACCAGCCCGGCAGTGCGATGATATCAATATCCAGGTTATAGCGGTCCTCCATCCATTTCTGCATTTCGCTGTCCGGCTGGGTATAACCCTGCAGGCACACGATGGAAAGTTTCATTTTCTCATCCTGATTCAGCACGTCGATCGGTTCATCAGACTCTTCTCTTACGACTTTTCCGCTGTCTGCGGATTTGCTGCTTCCGCAGCCCGACATCATTCCCACTCCCATTACTCCTGCAAGGAGCAGTGCCATCATTCTTCTCTTCATTTCTCTTCCTCCTCTTTTTTATCGTTAAAATCAGCCCTTAACGCCGCCGATCATAACTCCTTTTACAAAGTACTTCTGCACGAAAGGATATACGCACAGAATCGGTACGGTTGCAACGACAACGGATGCTGCTTTGATCGTAGCTGCCGTTACGTTGGTCGTTGCTGTTACGGTAACACCGGCAGACTGCATTGCCTGGTTGGTGTTGGTCAGCATGTAGCGGAGAACCGCCTGCAGAGACCATCTGCTCTTGGTGTTGATATACAGAACGCTGGAGAAGTAATCATTCCAGTAACCGACTGCGGTGAACAGCGCGATGGTCGCGATGCTGGCCTTGGAAAGCGGAAGAACGATTTTTGCAAAGATCGTAACATCGTTCGCACCGTCCAGTCTTGCAGACTCCTCAAGGCTCTCCGGAATTGTGGAGAAGAAGCTTCGCATAATGATTACGTTGTATGCACTGATGAGTCCCGGCAGAATCAGAGACCAGCGGTTGTCGATCAGATGCATGTTTTTGATCAGCAGGTATCCAGGAATCATACCGCCGGAAAACAGCATGGTGAACAGGATCAGAAAGTTCAGTGTTTTCTGGAACGGCAGGTTTGCCTTGGAAAGCGGATATGCGGTCGTTGCGGTAAACAGGGTTCCAAATACGGTTCCAAGTACGGTAACGCCGATTGTTGTAGCGTATCCGGTCCAGATGGACGGATCTTTAAATACTTTTGCGTAGGTGTCCAGGTTGAAGCCCTGCGGATAGAGGAACACGCCTCCCTTTGCCGTTGCTTCCACCGAACTGAAGGACATCATGATGACATGCCAGAACGGGTAAACCATCACGATACTCAGAAGAATAAAAAAGATGTAGTTGAATACGGTAAAAGCTTTCTCTGCTTTTCCACGTTTGATTGCGGTACCACCGCTTTTGGATGCTTTCATTTTCATTCCTTCCTTTCTCTCTTAGAACAGACCTTCGTTGCCGGTTCTCTTGGCAACCTGGTTGACGAACAGAATCATGATCAGTGCGACAACAGATTTGAACATGCCGGCTGCTGTCGAGAAGGAATAATCATTGTTGATAATACCCATACGGTATACATAGGTATCAATGATATCCGCTACGTCGTAAACGTGTGAAGTGTACAGCATGAAGATCTGGTCGAAACCGGCGTTCAGAATGTTGCTGCTGCTCAGGATGAACTGGATGATAATGGTCGGTACAATACACGGCAGTGTAATGTTGATGGCCTGTTTCCATTTTCCGGCTCCGTCGATCGCAGCCGCCTCATAAAGCGATGGGTCAATACCGCTGATTGCTGCAAAGTAGATAATCGTTCCCCATCCAAGACCCTTGTAAATATCCGTGATGATCAGCATCGGAACGAAGTATCTTGAATCCGTCAGTACCATGATATGCTGGCCGGTAATCATCTGGATCAGGTTGGTGATCATACCGTTGTCCGGATCAAGCAGTGTCATGATGATACCGGAGAGGATAACCCAGGAGATAAAGTGCGGCAGATAAAGCAGTGTCTGAGAAACCTTCTTAAATGCCATATTTTTCATCTCATTCATCATCAGTGCCAGAATAACCGGAATCGGGAATCCCAGGATCAGTTTTAAAAGACTGATGACAATCGTGTTCCTAAGAACCGGTAAGAATGAGTTCTTGGAAAACAGATCAATAAACTGCTGAAATCCGACCCACTGGCTTTTGGACGGATCGTACTGGTTGTAATCCTGAAATGCAATTTTCAAGCCGTACATCGGGATATACTTGAAAACCGCGAAGAAAATGATTCCCGGAATCAACAGGAAAAATAACCAGCGTCTTTTTACAACTTCGCGTGCGGTTCTCGCACATTTTTCTTTCCAGGTTTCTTTTCTGCCTGAAACTGTCTTTACTTGTGCCATTTCGCTCTCTCCTTTCCTTCCGGCGATATAATGCATTATTTTGCACTATTAATTTTTAATATGTGATATTAACGAGGTTTTATTCGTGCGTTTTTGTTGCTTTTGAATGTTGCATTTTTCGCCATCCGTTAATCATATTAAACAATGCTTTCGGGCTAAAGTCAAGATTTTTTTGTGCATTTCTTGCATTTTTGTCATTTTTGTTCAGTTTAGCTTTCCTTAAATGCACTATTTCGCATTATTAATTAGTGCTTTTCTACATGGCATTTATGCACGAATTTGAATCATTGCAAAAAGAGAGCCGGAAACGCCCCGGCAGACGGTTTTTCTTCTCGTCCGCCGGGGCATCCCTGGCTCTCTTTCTTTTTTCACTTTTTCCTGTTTTTTCTATTTCTTTCTATCCCTGGCGCTTGCACGAGGAACGGCGCACCACAACCTCCCCCGAAACGAGAATCCGCTCTTTCGGCGCTTCCGGGTGCTCCTCCCGCCATAAAAATTCATGCACCATACGGCGGCCAAGCCACTTCGTATCGACATGAACGGTTGAGAAGAACGGATACAGCATCCGGTCCTCATCATCATCAAATCCGGTCAGTGCCACATCCTCCGGCACGCGCACGCCGATTTTCCGGAAGGATTCTGTCAGTCTTTTGGCGATCATATCGTTGCCGCAGACAATCGCTTCCGGCAGTGTATCGTAGCTCGCCACAATCTTGTCAAAATTTTCCGGGTAATAAAAATGATCGCTCTCCATATTGGGGCGCACAAGATCCTCCTCGAGCGGAATGCCCGCCTGTTCCATCGCTGCAAGGAAACCGACATACCGGTCATGCATCGACTCATACGTGCTGCTGTGCTCACTTAGGAAACCGATCCGCGTCATGCCCTGCCCGATCAGATGGGACGTCAGAAGACTCACCGGCTGCACACCGTCCACACGCACGATATCGCCCATCGGCCGCTGTTCGATACCGCAGTAATGGTCGAGCTGAAAAATGCGATACCCCAGATTTACCAGTTTCTGCATATATTCCGGCGGCAGCATCTTAATGCAGAAGATTGCATCGATATTTTCATCCAGTCCGAGTGGCAGAATACCGTTCTCTTCCTCACGCTCCGTCACGACCGCAACACGCGTCTGACAGTTGTTGAGGCTCGCCTCCTCAGAGATGCCGCTCACGACGCGGTCCCAATAAACAGCGGCATCCCGCGTACGTAGAACCATAATATTGTAATGCTTCTCCTGTGGTGCCCGAACCTCTTCCACGTATACATTTTCGCCCAGATACCCATTCCTTTTCGCCATCCGAAGAACTCTCTCCCGTGTCACCGGAGCCACCTTCGGATCATCCTTTAATGCCATGGCAACCGTATTCCGGGACAGTCCCAGCTCCTTTGCCATACTCTGTATCGTTACTTTCCCCATAACTTCCTCCCTGTTTTTTTCTGCGCAATTCATTTTTCTCTCGCACACGTCTTTGTCCGTAAGAAAAAAAGTGCCGTAAAACGACACTCTTACCGATCGGGGCAACAGGATTTGAACCTGCGACCTCACGGCCCCCAGCCGTACGCGCTACCAAGCTACGCCATACCCCGTAATCACATTTTTATTATACCAGCGAACTTCTGAAAAATCAATGCTATTTTTCCCTTGTCCATTTCATTACATTCGTTTCTTTATTTTGCGTCATATCTTCCTCTATTTTACCGTATCGTCACTTTTTCTTTCTGAATATGTAATTTTTCGACGTTTTCTACGTATCATAAGTGAAAGGGGAAAAATCGTATGCCATATAAACTTTCACCTCTGGCATGCCCGTCTGCAAAGACTATGTAAAAACTGAATAAAAGGAGACATCGTAATGGAAACTGAAATTTACTTTCTACTATACTCTTTAGGAATTGGTGCAAAATACCGCGGATTTCGCTATCTCGCCTATGGTATCGCTTTATGCATGGAAGACGAAGATTATCTCCTTCGGGTCAGCAAAACGCTGTACCCAAAGATCGCGCAAACGTTTCAGGTATCGTCCTCCTGCGTCGAACGAGACATCCGCACCGCTATTTCCGTCTGCTGGACCCGCGGAAACCGCGATCTGCTCTTTTCACTTTCCGTGCATCCGGTTCTGACAAAACCGACCAATTCCGAATTTTTTGATATTTTAAGTTCTTATATCAAGTACTACCGCGCTTTTCCTGCCTGTCGTCAGGAGGCATAAAAACGAATATGCAAAAGAAAAACACTTCCGCGCCGTATCATATATTGGGGGATATGCATGGCGCGGAAGTGTTTTTTCATGATAGAGCAAAAAGGAGACTGCCCGCAAAGGCAGCCTCCCAATATGGATCATTTGACAGCAAACCGATTAGTTGTTGATCAGTTTGTCCTCGTTGCTCCAGCTGTACAGTTTTCTGATTTCTTCTCCGACTTTCTCTGACGGATGCTCTGCAGCTTTTCTTCTCATAGCGCGGAAGTGAGCCTGTCCGCCTGCCGGGGACATATCCAGAAGGAAGTCTTTTGCGAAAGTACCATCCTGGATATCGGAAAGGATTTTCTTCATAGTCTTCTTTGTCTCTTCTGTGATCAGCTTCGGTCCGGTGATATAATCGCCATACTCTGCTGTGTTGGAGATAGAGTATCTCATTCCTGCAAATCCGGACTGATAGATCAGATCTACGATCAGTTTCATCTCATGGATGCACTCGAAGTATGCGTTTCTTGGGTCGTATCCAGCCTCACACAGAGTCTCGAATCCAGCCTGCATCAGGGCGCATACACCGCCGCAGAGAACTGCCTGCTCACCGAACAGGTCTGTTTCTGTCTCAGTTCTGAAGGTTGTCTCCAGAAGACCAGCTCTTGCTCCGCCGATTCCAAGGCCGTAAGCCAGTGCTTTGTCCAGTGCTTTTCCGGTGTAATCCTGCTCAACAGCAACCAGGCAAGGAGTTCCTTTGCCAGCCTGATACTCGCTTCTTACTGTGTGGCCAGGTGCTTTCGGAGCGATCATAGCTACGTCTACGTTCTTCGGAGGCACGATCTGTCCGAAGTGGATAGCGAAACCATGAGCGAACATCAGCATGTTGCCCTCTTCCAGGTTTGGCTCGATATCTTTTTTGTACATTGCAGCCTGTTTCTCATCGTTGATCAGGATCATGATGATATCAGCCTGTTTTGCAGCCTCAGCAGCGGTATATACTTTGAATCCCTGTGCTTCTGCTTTTGCCCAGGATTTGCTGCCTTCATAAAGTCCAATAATAACATCACAGCCGGAGTCTTTCAGGTTCAGTGCATGAGCATGTCCCTGGCTTCCGTAGCCGATAATTGCGATTTTTTTGCCTTCCAGTAAAGAGAGATTACAATCTTCCTGATAAAAAAGTCTTGCTGCCATTTTATTTTCCTCCATAATATATAGAATGTCTTGACCGGCGGCAGGTCGGTCAATTTATACAGCGAAAAGCATTTCTGCCTTTTGCTGTTTGTCAGGGAAATGAACTTTTCTATACAAAAATTTCATTCCTCCAGCAAACGTATGTAATGTGATCTGCGTTAATCGAGGTAACGCACATCGTGGGCTCCTCTGGAGAGTCCTGTCACTCCTGTTCTGGCCAGTTCCAGGATTTCGTATCCCTGTACCAGATTCAGGAACCCTTCGAGCTTTGACTGGTTTCCGGTCAGCTCTACAATCAGGCTTTCCTGTCCCACATCCACGATTCTTCCACGGAAGACATCGGAGATGGCGATGACATTGCGGCGTTCATTTTCATTCACACGGATTTTGACCAGCATCAGCTCTCGTCTGACACTCTCGTCCGGCTTCAGCTCTTTGATATCCCGCACATCGACAAGTTTTGCCAGCTGTTTTTTGATCTGCTCCAGAATCATTTCATCACTGCAGTACAGAACAACAGTCATTCTTGTGTATCGCGGGTCTGCTGTCACACCGGCGGTGATCGTCTCGATATTGTATCCGCGTCGGCTGAAAAGACCAGCTACTCTGCTTAAAAGTCCCGGCGTATTATCCACCAGCAGGGATAATGTTCTTTTCTGTTCCATAAACACCAACTTTCCTCCATCCGCAGGCGCCGCGGATTTTCAGCAATTTCTTACAACTTCCAACGCCTTATCCAATATATTAGCAACTTATCCTCGCTTTGTCAACAAAAATTTTACCAAATTATTCTTTTGGGCAAAAATCTTTTGCCTCCTGTGGTTCCCATTTGCATACCTTCCGGTCATACGTAAGGATGCCGTTCGACTCCTCCTCGACATCGGTAAGCTGTGTGTAGACTGCTGCGGCAAGTCCCTGTTCTGTGAGTTCTCTTATCTTTTCTGCCAGTGCATTCATCGCTTTCTGGTACTGTGTCTGGTTCTGGTACGTGCGGTAGCCGAACGATTTTTCGGAGTAGAGATGCTCCTGTACCGGATACGTATAGCCGCCGTATTCAGAAAAAGCAAACGCGCGCTCCTCCGGTTTTACTTTTAACGGACGAAAGTAATTGTGAAGGCTCTTGATGTCCCCCGCTCCCTGATCGTACCAGCCGCTCGCGTGGTCGATCTGCCGCGTCGGATCGAGAGCGCGCACCATTTCTGTCATCTCCCTGGCATCAAACTGTCCCCATCCCTCGTTGAACAGAACCCAGAGCGACACGCACGGTGCATTGTAAAGCTGATGAACCGTCTCGCGGCACTCCCGCTTCCACCACTCTCTTCCCGTTTTTGAGGTCCGCGAAAAGAGCGGATAACAGTTATCCCTGAATTCCGTTGTCACAAACGGCAGTACGGTCGGAAGGTACAAAAGGAACGTCTGAATCGACCGGCCGCCGCCGTTGATCATATCCTGCCACACCAGCATACCGATATGGTCGCAGTGGGAATACCATCTTGCGCACTCAACTTTCAGGTGTTTCCGGATCATATTGAAACCGAGGCGTTTGGCCGTCTTAATGTCATAAACCATCGCCTCATCGGACGGCGGCGTGTAGAAGCTTTCCGGCCAATAACCCTGGTCGAGGACACCGTTCTGGAAATACGGCTTTCCGTTTAAGAGAAGACGCGTGATTCCTTTCTCATCTTTTCCAATGCCGAATTTGCGCATGCCGAAATAACTCTCGATGCGGTCTTCTCCCGCTTCAATGGAAACCCCATAGAGATGCGGATGTTCCGGGCTCCAGCCTGCAAAATTACCGAGAATCAGCTCCGCCTCGTTTTCTCTCGTCTCCCGGACGCAGATCACCTTCGCATCCGGCGCTTCGCTCTCCCGCACCGTAATTTTTTTCGTCAGTCCCGCATCCGGTCCGTTGAGGAAAACCCGTACTTTTACGCTCGCCGTATCATATTCCGGCGTGATCACGATGCGTTCCAGATACGTCTCCGGCACCCATTCCATCCAGACGCTCTGCCAGATGCCGCTCTGCGCGGTGTAAAACATGCCGCCCGGGGTAAGGCTCTGCTTTCCGCGGCCCTTCCAGTCCGTGTCCGTCTCATCGCGCACCTTGACGGCAAGCTCGTTCTCTCCCGTTTTGAGATACGGCGTAAGATCCACTGAAAAAGAAAGATACCCGCCGAGATGGCCTCCGGCACGCTTTCCGTTGCAGTAAATTACCGCATCCTGATCCACGGCGCCGAACTGCAGCAGCAGCCGTTTTCCGGCAGGAATTTTGGGAAGCTGAATCGTGCGGAAGTACCACAGATATTCTTTTGGAAGCAGCTGCCGCTTCACGCCGGACGCATCGCACTCCGGGGAAAACGGAACGAGAATTTTTCCGTCCCGCTGTTCTGGCATTTTCTGCGTTTCCGTGAACGCATACTCCCACCATCCGTTCAGATTTGTCCAGTTTTCCCGGCGCATCTGCGGACGCGGATATTCCGGAAACGGGAGCTCTTCTTCCGGATTTTTCCCAAATTCCGTAGAAAGGCGGAATTTTTTTCCTTCCTTTTTTCCAATCTGTAATGCTTTGACCGCATTTTTGAAGTCCATTCTTTTCCCTCTTTTTCTGATTTTTATGATTGATAAAAGCGTGCCCGGACAAAATCCCGGACACGCTTTTGGTGTACTGAAAATCAAAGCGGATATTCGCAATCCGGTTAGATAAACGCCAGCGTTTTCATCAGATACAGCCAGAACGTCAGCGTAAAGGCACTGCCGCACGTTGTGAGCATAACGGTGTTTGCCGTCAGACTTCCCTCATGACCCATATTTTTCGCCATGATAAAACTGCTCACCGTCGTTGCGGAACCCAGCATCACAAGGATTGCCACCAATTTTTCCTGACGGAAGCCAAGTATCACGGCGATCGGCAGAAAGGCAGCTGCAAGACCGACCAGCTTAATCGCAGCTGCAGCAATCGACGGCCGGATATTCTTTGCCGCGCTCTTTGCCTCAAACGACGCACCCATCGCAATCAGGCCGAGCGGCGTTGCAAGTACCGCAATATTCTGCACCGTTTTCTGCAGAATCACCGGCTTTGGAATGCGAAGCACCGACCAGAGAAGTCCTGTAGCGATCCCGAGGATAATCGGGTTTGTCACGATATTTTTCGCCGTCTTTTTCACAAAATCTGCCGTGATCTCCTCCCGTTCCGGACGGAATACTGCAAGAACGACAACCGCCATGATATTATACAGCGGCACACTGCTGATGATCATCAGCGGCGCCATGCCGGAATTTCCGTAGATATTCTGGATAAAGGCAATACCAAGGATCGCCGCACTGCTCCGGTACGCCGCCTGGATAAATTCGCCTCTTGCACTTCTCTCTTTTAAGAGATGGGAAAGTCCCCATACCGCAAGAATTGAGAGCAGTGTTGCAAAGAAGCAGAACAGAACGAATTTGATATCCCACACAGCGGAGAAATCAGAATCCGACAGGTCCTGGAACAGCAGCACCGGGAGTGCGATTTTAAACACAAATTTGTTCATTTCGCTTGTGAACGATTCGTCCAGAATACCAACCTTTCGAAAGAAAAGTCCCAAAATCATTGTCAGGAAGATCGGCATCGTCGCGTTCAGGCTGAAGATCAGATTACTCATACCAGCGTTTTTCCTGCCAGTACATTTTTATAATCTTCGTAGTTCTCTTCGAGAAGCTTCGGCGTATTCAGACCGTAGGGACATTTCTTCATGCAGGCGCCGCAGTGGAGGCAACCTTCGATTTTCTTCATCATCGCCTGGCCGCGCTCGGTGAGCTGGTTGGCGGACGGGGAACGGCGCAGAAGCAGGCTCATGCGCGCGCAGGTGTTAATCTCAATGCCTGCCGGACATGGCATACAGTAACCGCAGCCGCGGCAGAAGTTGCCGGAGAGCTCTTTCTGGTCTTTCTCGATGATCGTCTTGATTTCATCCGTCATGGCAGGCGGACAGGCAATGTAGCTTAAGAACTCGTCCAGCTCTTTTTCTCTCTGGACGCCCCAGATCGGAAGCACGTTGTCGTACTGGTCTTCAAAAGCATATGCAGCCGCGGAGTTTGTGATCAGCCCGCCCGAAAGCGCTTTCATTGCGATAAAGCCGATATTTTTCTCTTTGCATCCCTGTACCAGTGCTTTCTCACGGTCCGTTGCCAGATAGCAGAACGGGAACTGCAGCGTCTCGTAAAGACCGGACTCGATGATCTCCTCTGCCACGCTCATGCGGTGGTTCGTGATACCGATGTGGCGGATTTTTCCCTGTGCTTTTGCTTCCAGCATCGCCTCATACAGGCCGGTTCCATCTCCCGGCTTAGGACAGAAGGACGGATTGTGGAACTGATAGATATCGATGTAATCCGTCTTCAAAAGGGAAAGGCTTGTCTCCAGATCCTTCCAGAAGCCCTCCACATCCTTTGCCATCGTCTTCGTAGAGATAAAGACCTTCTCACGCATTTTCTCAAACGCTGCGCCTAATTTTTCCTCGCTGTCGCTGTATGCACGCGCGGTATCAAAAAAGCGGATGCCTCCGTCATACGCTTTGCGCAGCAGATAAACAGCGTCTTCTTTCGTGACACGCTGTACCGGCAGCGCGCCGAAGCCGTTCTTGTTTACACAGATTCCTGTACTTCCCAGTGTTACCATGGACATACTTATGTTCCTCCTTTTTCGCTTTCATTGTTTCAACTCATAGTCGGTATTTCACGGAGTCTGACATGTCGAAAATAGTTCGACTGTGACTTGCCTCATGTCAGTGGAGAATACCGATTTCTCTCCGCCCGCCACTGCCGTTATGTTTCTTTTAGCAATTCATCCCACCGCTTCAGAAACGGGGGACTTCTTGTCTACTGGTGTTAAAATCCGTTATTTCTATAGTATCACACTTTCTATCAGACGGCAAACGCGATTTAAAGAGGCAGGCACAAAGGGAAATACTTTCCTTTTATGTCTGCCTCTGAATATCATTTTTTATTTTACTTCTTTATAAAAGTTTACGCAGTCCGACGGATCATAATAGATTTTATTATCCGCAAGCAGCGTGGAAACACCGTTCTGTACTTCGATGATGCTGACCGCACAGTTGTACGGCACGCCGCCGTGCCAGAAGTCGTTCTTGTCTTCATAGACATTGCGTAGCAGCGCACGCATGCAGCAGCCGTGGGTGGCGATCAGGATCGTCTTGTCCTGGAGCTCCGGTTTTGCAGTCAGCTCATGATAGAACGCTTCTGCCCGGTCGCAGACCTCCTGGATCGTCTCTCCGTCTCCCGCCGGGCAGAAGTGGAACGGATCTCTGTAAAAATCGTCGAAGTGTTCAGACGGAATCTCAAAATTGTTTGCCCGGCATCCAAGCCCTTCCCAGGAGCCAAAGGAAAGCTCCATCAGGCGGTCGTCGGTCGTAAGCGGCACATTTCTGCCCGCAAGGACGAGCTCTGCCGTGTGCTTTGCGCGGCGCAGTGGACTGGAAATTCCAAGGTCAAACGGGATATTTTTCAGTCCTTCCGCCGTCACTTTCGCCAGACGGACACCATTCTCATTCAGCTCGGTGTCCGTCTGGCCCTGCAGTCTGCCTTCTACGTTCCACGCAGTTTCACCGTGGCGTATGATATAAAGTTTCATAAAAATCAGCCTCTCAGTTCGATGTTGAACTCATTCTGCAGTTTCTTGCAGATCTTCTCGACAAATTTCTGTACTTTTTCGAAGTCAAATGCTTCTTCCTTCGGTGCAAAGGTGACGGTGAACGCCATGCTCTTCTTGCCTTCCGGAATCTGGCCGCCCTCGTAAACATCGAACAGACGGATCTCTTTTACGTATTTGTTTGCCTCGCGGATACAGTTCTCTACATCGCCGCAGCTGATGTTTTTGTCCATGACAAATGCCAGGTCACGTTTCTCCTCCTGGAATTTGGAGATCGGCTGGAAGGTGCGTTTTTTGCCGTACCATCTGGAGAGCTCTTTTAAGTCAAGCTCCATGATGTAAGAGGAAGTACGCATGCTCAGCTCGTTCTGGATATCGTATGCTGCTTTTCCGAAGTATCCGATTTCTGTACCCTCGCAGAGTACTTTCACTGCCTGATACGGATGCAGGAAGGATTTCTGAACCGGCTCGTAGGTGAACTCAATGTCCATGCTCTCGGCGATGGTGTTGGCGATGCCCTTCATAGTGAAGAAGCTCTCGTTGTTTCCGAAGGTTCCGACGCAGAGAACTTTTCTCTCATCCGGGTAGGATGTCAGCGGCAGGGACTCCGGAATGTAGATGCTTGCCACCTCGAACAGTCTTCCTTCAAGGGTGCCCTGTTTCTCATTTCTGGAAATGGCATTCAGCATGGAAGCTGCCAGTGTGGTACGCATCAGGGACAGATCCTGGTTGATCGGGTTGATGATCTCGATGGCATTTCTCTCTTTTGCATCTGCCGGCAGTTTCAAGAGATCCAGATCTGCAGGGGAGAAGAAGGAGTAATGCATGCACTCGTAGATACCCATGGTGCATAAGGTATTCTTCAGTGCCAGCTCGCCTTTCTGCTCTTCATTGTAGCCGCCCATCGTTACCTGTGCAGCGGAAAGGAAGGTATCGGTTACGTGATCGTAGCCGTACATACGGATGACTTCCTCTGCCACGTCCGGATAGCGCTCGACATCGTTCTCTCCCTCCGGCAGCATATCCTCACGGTAAGCCGGAACCTGGATGGTCAGCTCATCGCCGTTGATTTCCGGTGCAAAGTTCAGGTTTTTCATAATGCGGAGAATCTCTGCTTCCGGAACTTCGATACCGAGTACGCCGTTTACTTTGCTGACACTGACGGTCATCGGAGTCGGATCGATGGAGTTTCCGGTGTTCACATCGAAATGGGTACGGGAAACTTTACCGCAGCCAAGCTCTTCCATCAGATGCAGCGCACGTTTCATACCAAGTACGGTTGAATACTCGTCCACGCCTTTCTCATATCTTGCACTGGCATCCGTCGCTTTTCCAAGCGCACGGGCTGTCTTTCTGACGTTGTCGCGTGCGAATTTTGCGGACTCAAACATAACAGCCTCTGTCGTGTCGCGGATCTCGGAGTTTAAGCCTCCCATGACACCGGCAAGTGCAACCGGTTTTACGCCGTCGCAGATCACGAGGTTGTTCTCATTCATTGTGTATTCCTGCTCATCGAGGGTCACAATCTTTTCATTTTCTTTTGCTCTTCTGACACAGATTTCATTGCCTTCCAGATAAGAGCAGTCAAAAGCATGCATCGGCTGGCCGATCTCTTTTAAGACGTAGTTTGTGATATCAACCACGTTGGAGATCGCGGACATGCCGACGAGTGCCAGACGGCGTTTCATCCATGCCGGGGACTCTCCGATTTTTACGTCATATACGTAATGAGCGCTGTAACGCGGGCAGAGTTCCGGAGCTTCCACGCGGACAGAGAAGCCTTCTTTTTCCACATCCGTCTCGGTGTAATCGGTTGCCGGCATTTTTAAAGGTTTTTCCAGCATCGCCGATACTTCTCTTGCGATACCGAGGATACTCTGGCAGTCCGGTCTGTTTGCAGTCAGGGAGATATCAAAGATCCAGTCGTCAAGACCTGTCAGCTCTTTGACATCTGCGCCAAGCTCGGCATCTTCCGGCAGAACAAGCAGTCCGTTGTAGCCTGCGCCCGGGTACAGATCCTCGGTAAGGCCGAGCTCCACGCCGGAGCAGAGCATTCCGCAGGACTCATATCCTCTTAATTTTCCTTTTTTGATGGTCATAACACCCTCGATGGTCTTATGATCTTTTGCTGTTGCATAAACAGAAGCGCCAGGAAGGGCAACCGGGAATTTTCCGCCGGTGTGCACGTTGTCTGCGCCGCAGCAGATCTGCATGGTGCCGTGTTCTCCTGCATTTACCTGGCACACATGAAGATGGGTCTCCGGGATCGGCTCGCAGCCCTCCACCAGACCGACAACAACGTTGCTGATGTCTTTTCCCACCTGATAACGCTCTTCTACTTCAAAACCGCCGTCGAACAGTTTTTTCTCCAGTTCTTCCGGGGTAACATCGATATCTACATATTCTTTCAGCCAACTTAACGGTACTAACATATTAAACCTCCAAATTCAAACTGTTTCGTCTTTATTTCTCGTTAATCTGATTTAAAACCCGCAGATCGGAACCGAATAACAGTTTGATGTTGTTGATTCCGTATTTCAGCATGGCGATACGCTCCAGGCCGATGCCAAAAGCGAAGCCGCTGTACTCTTCTGAATCAATGCCGCAGTTCTCCAGCACGCGTTTGTTTACGATACCTGCTCCAAGGACCTCGATCCAGCCGGTTCCCTTGCAGAGGCTGCATCCTTTTCCGCCGCAGGCGAAGCAGCTGCAGTCTACCTCAACGGACGGCTCCGTGAACGGGAAGTAAGATGGACGAAGACGTGTTGTCGTTCCCTCGCCGTAGATCTTCTGTACGAGTACGTCGAGCATTCCTTTCAGGTCGCAGAGGGTGATGTTTTTGTCGACAACGAGTCCCTCCATCTGATGGAACATCGGAGAATGGGTTGCGTCGTCATCAGACCGAAAAACACGTCCCGGGGAAAGGATCTTGATCGGCGGCTTTTTGTTTTCCATGACATGAATCTGGCCTGCCGATGTCTGGGTACGAAGCAGGAATTCCGGGGAGAGATAGAAGGTATCCTGCATATCTCTTGCCGGGTGATCCTGTGGTGTATTCAGTGCAGTAAAGTTGTAGTAATCGGTCTCGATTTCTCTTCCCTCGTATACCTCAAAGCCCATGCCTGCAAAGATGTCGATGAGCTGTTTGCGGATCAGGGTAACCGGATGAAGGTTTCCGATCGCTGTCTCTTCTGCCGGAAGGGTCAGGTCGATTTTCTCGGACTCATATTTCTTCTGCAGCTCGCGCTCTTTCATCTCCTCTTCCACTTTCTGGAAGCGGCCAAGCGCCCACTCTTTTAACTCATTGACGGATTTACCGTAGTTTGCGCGCTCTTCCGGGGCAATGTTTTTCATTTCTTTCATCAGCCCGCTGATCTTACTTTTCTTTCCTTCCAGATACTCGCTCTTAAATTCATACAGTTCTTTGGAGCTTTTCAGCTCTTCCAGTCCATTTTCAATCTTCTGTTTTAATTCAGACAGATGGCCGGTTAATACACTTTTTTCCTGCATTTGACTCTCCTACTTTCTTTTTCTTGCTTGTTTGATGGTAAATGTGAAAAACAGTCAGATACCCCGCTGCAAACAGCGGAGCATCTGATTTTCGTGGCAGTCGCCAAATATCCATGCAAGCATGGCTGTCTGGCTCGTTGCTCACAAAAAAAGACCCCGCCCCACAAAGGGACGAGATCTGAAATTTCGCGGTACCACCCTGATTTCTGCAGATACTTCCTGCAGACACTCATAACCGGTGCTGTAACGTACACCAAACGTCTGTCCCTACTTGCATTTCCAGTATCCTGCTATACGTTCCGGACATCTGCTCCAATGCGAAATTTGAAATATTCCTGAACCTGAAGGAGCTTGCAGCCGATGACTCCCTCTCTCTGGCGGAAAAAATATTTCTCTGAACATCTTCACAGCATTTTTCCTGTTGGATTATTTATAAAACTTTCATAAACAATGTTTATTGTACCGTCTTGACCCCCGGATGTCAAGCCATTATTTTCCCGCTTCTTTATTTGTCTCTTTATTTTCCATAAAATGCTCGATCGCCGCATTCTGCAGTTTCCGCAGTTTATCCTCAAAATACGCATTGATCTCCGCACCGATCAGAAGGATCCACATGCAGAAATACATCCAGATCATGATAAACACGATCATTGTCAGACTGCCGTACATGTTGGACGCCGCAAGCGCGATGTCAAGATACATGGAAAACACAAGGGAAAAAATGGACCAGGCAAGGGATGAGATCAGTGCGCCCGGGCACTGGCTCTTAAAACTCGCCTTCCGGTTCGGAATACATTTATACAGCACCAGGAACAGAACCGCCAGCACGCCTGTCGTAATCAGGGTACGCATGCCCATGATAGAGGATGTCACGCGTGCCACCATCGGCAGATGCTCCGTCAGCTTATCCTGAATGCGGGTTCCGAAGACCAGAAGCACCAGACTGGTGAGGAATGCAACGACAAATATCAAGGTATACGCCATGCCCCGCAGCCGGTTGATGATGTAATTACGTGTCTCTGTTACGTGGTAAATGCTGTTCAGCCCGTTTGTCAGCGCCGCAATGCCCTTTCCCGCCGACCACAGTGTTGTGATGATCGTAATCGGCATATAGGCAACGGACTGATAAAAGATCTCATTTACAATACCGCCCACGTAGCTCTGGAACTCCGTGGGCACCATATTGATCAGAACGCTGTAAACATCGTCGCGTGTCAGCGGCGTATATTTTACAAGCGTAACAACCAGAAGAACAAACGGAATAAAGGAAAGAAGAATGAAATACGCGCTCTGCGCTGCATAAGCACCGACATGGTCCTCATTCAGGCGCTTCATAAAACCGCGGATTGTTTTTATCATCTGGCAAAACCGCCTTTTCTTTGTTTTCGTGAATCTATCCCATTATTGCACACATCTTGTATTGCAGGATAGCCTACAAAGCATATCATACTTTTCTTTCCTTCGCAAGGGATTTCAATCCCATTTGCGGTAATACCATGCGTAACCGCGGGCCGGAACCGGAACACCGCGCAGAACGCGTTTTTCGCCGGTAAACAGATCCTTCCAGGTGAACTCTCCCATATCGATCCATGCGGTACGGTCCTCGTTGCTGAAGTTGAAGATTCCCGTCACCATCTCATTGCCGGATTTTCTGCAGACGCAGAGAAGTGCGGTATCGTACGTTTCCTCGGTCCAGACATCCGCCTCCCCATCGAACGGACGATATTTGAATTTGAGCTCTTCCATCTTCTTCATCGAAGCAAAAATCCGATTCTGTACCGTTCCTTTTTTATCCTTCTCCGGTTCCAGATCCCAGCAGAAGTGGCCGCGGTGAATATAACGGCTGTCGGATCTGCGGTCGTAGTCCTCGCTCTCCTTGTAGGAGTAATCGTTGACCTGGCCGATCTCGTCACCGCTGTAGATGACCGGAATACCGGACTGGATGAAGAGGTATGCATTCAGCATCTCGATTCTCTGGATGGCCTGTGCCGTCTTCTCTTCATTCTGTTCAAAGCCTGCCGCCTCAAGACCGCAGAGAGAAGCCGTCGTTCCGCAGAGACGCGCATCCTGCAGAACAGGATCGTCGTTGTAGAGCTCTCCTCTTGCATCACTTCCCTCCACATAGCCGCGGAAGTAGTCGTTCAGGTATTTCTTGTGCGGTGCCTCGGCGATGCCGAACTGTTTTAACCACTCGTAATCAAGGCCCCAGCCGATGTCATCGTGGCATCTCAGATAATTCAGGAATACATAGTCCTTCGGCAGTCTCGTCACAATATCCATCTGATGTTTCAGCAGGCGGGTATCTGCGGTCGCAACGGTGTGCCAGGTGGATGCCATCGTCGTTACGTTGTACAGCATATGGCACTCCGGTTTTTCCAGGGTTCCGAAGTACGGAACAACCTTTTCCGGCTCCATAACAACCTCGCCGAGCAGCAGAACGCCCGGGCAGACGATCTCGGTGATCATACGCATCATGCGGACAATGGTATGTACCTGCGGCAGGTTACGGCAGGTGGTGCCGAGCTGTTTCCAGATGTATGGAACGGCATCGATGCGGACGATATCGATTCCCTGGTTGACGAGATAGAGCATGTTGTTGACCATCTCATTGAAGACAACCGGGTTCGCATAGTTCAGATCCCACTGGTATGGGTAGAATGTTGTCATGACAAATTTGTGACAGTCCTCTCTCCAGGTAAAGTTGCCCGGTGCCGTTGTCGGGAATACCTGCGGGCAGGTTTTCTCATATTCGGACGGAATGTCGTAGTTATCGAAAAAGAAGTAACGGTCCTGATACTCTTTTTCTCCGGCAAGTGCACGTCTGGCCCACTCATGATCCTCGGAAGTATGGTTCATAACGAAATCCATGCAGAGACTCATGCCCTGGTCGTGGCATTTTTCGGACAGCGCAGCCAGATCCTCCATCGTTCCAAGGGACGGCTGTACGGTACGGTAATCAGCAACGGCATAGCCGCCGTCACTCTTTCCTTTCGGGGTGGCAAGGAACGGCATCAGGTGCAGATAATTCACGTTGCACGCTTTTAAGTAATCCAGCTTCTCCTCAAGGCCGCTGATGTTGTCTGCGAATGCATCGATGTACAACATCATGCCGAGCATTTTCTGGCTCTTATACCAGTTCTTCTGTTTTTCTCTCTTACGGTCGAGTGCTTTCCATTTTTTATTCCGCTCTTTGTACCACTGCTCCATGCCCGCACAGAGCTCTTCAAATCTTCCCTGTCCGTTTGGATACAGCTCACAGTAGAGCCATTTCAGTTCGTCGTAGTGTTTCTCAAATCTTCTCTGATATTCCACTGTCATGTTATTCGTCTCCTTTATCGTATTCTTTATTTTGTCACAGTGTTCCGCTTATCGCAGATCCGTGTTACATTTCTTTCTCTTGCAGTATACCGTTGCCGCAATCATATGTCAATCGTTTACATACTGTATTTTTCAACAAATTTTCGTCTTTTTCTTTGTCCTTTTTTACTATTTTCTGTTTATCGATTACCTGTCCGGTCTGAAGCATTCTTTGTACCGGATGCCTTCTTGGTTCCAGTCAGAAAAAGACTCCACAGTTTCTGTTCCTGCGGAGCCTCTCGTTTCTTTTTGTTTGATTTGTTCCCATCTGTTTCACGCGGAATCCCGCACAACAAGACGCACCGGCATCGTCGTTACATTCGGCACCAGTTCGCCTTTCCGTCTGCGGTCAATATATTCCATTGACAGTTCCGACATTTCCTCGATTGGCTGGTGGATTGTTGTGATCGCCGGCGTTGTAAGCCCGGCAATCACCGTATCGTCAAAACCGACAACTTTGACCTCTTCCGGCACCCGTTTTCCCATCGCATGAAGACGCTGGAGTACCTGTGCGGCAATCAGGTCACTGCTTGCAAAAATGCCGTCCGTCTCCGGGTGCTCCAGAAGGCCCTTTTCAATATAGGATTCATAGTGCATGGAGCCGTAGCTTAAGCGGTCACTCAAAAGAACTCCCCCTTCAATCCCCCGCTCCCGGCAGACGCGCAGGAATCCATCCGCACGCCGGTCCGCCGGCATATCTCTTCCGACGATTCCGCCGAAATGAAGCAGATGGCGGCAGCCGCAGTCCGCAAGATGCGATGCTGCAAGCGCTCCTCCCTGCTCGTTGTCACACTGGATCGTAATGGCCTCCGTGTTTTCCTCCCGCTCGAAATTGACGATCGGAATTTTCAGATCATGAAATTTTTCAATCTGCACATCGCGGCTTGCCATCACGACGCCGGTCACACGGTTGGAGATGAACATATCGAGATATTCGGTTTCTTTCTCCGGCTGATCTTTCGAGTTGCAGAGCAGAATCTTGTAGCCCCGCTTTGCCGCCGCGCTCTCAAGCGCACTGATCATTTTACTGAAAAACGGGTGCGAGATGTGCGGAACGATAACCCCGATCGTATTGGAATGTGCTTTTGCCAGGGAACGCGCCAGCTCATTCGGCTGGTAATTCATTTCCTGCATCGCCTGCGTTACTTTTTTTCTTGTCTCTTCACTGATGTATCCGCGGTTATTGATCACGCGGGAAACCGTCGTCGCCGTAACGCCGGCGCGTGCCGCTATGTCCTTAATTGTCGCCATTTTTTCTCCTTACTGCCTGCTGATCGCAATTTCACTTTTCTTAAAGAATTGTAACACATCCTTTTCTATAAGAAAACCCAAAAATCGAACTTCTTGTTTAATTTGCAAATTAAGTTAATGATAAATTAATTTACAAAAATACATGCTTAGAATTAGGCAAAACACAGAAAAGCGGAAATCAAATTCGGAGATATTGAAAAGAGAAAGAAGAACTGCTAAAATCATAAAACGAATTCAAAATTAAAATAAAGTAAAATTCAATCAAAGCATCACAGAGAGGAGATAGTCATGAAAATTCAGGCAAATGACAGCAGACTCAGATACAGTGGACGAATTGACTGGAGTAATCCAGAAGCACCCGTTTTTGTTTTTCCCTGCACTTCGGTACAGGCAAGATTTACAGGAAACCAGCTGACGGTTTCTGTAAAAAATAAAAATATATACTGGGACAATTATCTGGGCTGTATCTTAGATGGAGAACAGACCAGCATTCTGCTCCCAAAGAACGGAGAAGCAAAAATTCTGCTGGAGGTAAAAGAGAAAGAGAAAACAGAGCATGATCTTCTGCTCTTTAAACGACAGGATTCCTGCCACGAACTCACTTTCCAGGGTTTCGAACTTGCAGACGGCGGACAGCTTCTGGAACCAGTACCGGAAGAAAAGCGCAAAATAGAAGTATATGGAGATTCTGTCTCTGCAGGTGAGGTATCCGAAGCAATTGACTATACCGGAAAACCAGATCCGGAGCACAATGGAGAATACTCGAACAGCTGGTATTCCTACGCATGGATGACAGCCCGGAAACTGCACGCACAGATTCACGATATCGCACAGGGCGGAATTGCTTTACTGGATCATACAGGCTGGTTCTGTGAACCGCATGCCATCGGAATGGAAAGTGTATGGAACAAGGTACATTATCAGCCGGCAGCCGGAAAACCAACGGAATGGAATTTTTCCGACTACACACCAGATGCCGTAATTGTAGCATTCGGTCAGAACGACAGCCATCCGGTAGATTACATGAAAGAAGATCCGAACAGTGATGCATCCAGACATTGGAAAAAATCTTATCAGCATTTTCTGGAGAAGCTGCGGAAAACGTATCCGCAGGCACATATCGTCTGCATTACAACGCTTCTGGGGCATGATCCTTCCTGGGATCAGGCAATCTGCGAGGCAGCAGAAGCGCAGAACGATGATAAAATCACAAAATATACCTTCAAAAGAAACGGCACCGGAACCCCTGGACATCTCAGAATTCCAGAAGCTGAGGAAATGGCGGAAGAACTGGCCGCTTATATTGAGAGCCTTTCCATCGAAGAGTGGACGTAAAGTAATGGAACGCAGCAATTGGGCACGATTAAAGGAATGTATAAAAAAAAGCAGAAGAAGGAAAGGAACTTACCATCGGATTTCTTGGCGGCTCCGTTTTATCTCATAGCGCTGATTGTAGCGTAGCCTTCTTCTGTCCTGCAGCGGCTGTCTGTATTCTTTTCAAAAAAGAGACCGGCAGTCGCTGATTTCAATGTTCTGGTAAAAATAGGCAAGAATCTCCTCATACGTTTTTCCCTGTTCCGCCAGATGCTGCGCGCCGTTCTGCGACATACCGACACCGTGGCCGTAGCCGCCGCCGTAAAACGTAAAGGAGGCAATCGTTTCCCCTTCTTTTTCCGGAACTGCCGTAAAGCAGGCGCTCGGAAGCAGATCCATCTCGCCGCTTACGGTTCCGTCGTTTTTCTGAATCGGATATCCTTTCGCCGAGAGAAATTTTCGGATCTGATACTCTCCTGCGATTTCCATGGATCCCTTTGTCCCCTCAATCCGGACCGCTTCTGCCGCACCTCCCTCTGACCGCCGCAGCACCTCAATCCCCGTGATCTCCCCGATTTTCTGATCCGCCGCCCGTTCTGACAGCACATCCGCTGGAATCGTCACCTGCCAGCGGTACCAGCCGTCCTCCACTTCCAGACTTGTGCTGTCCCTTTTGGTGATAAACGATGCAAACGCCTCCTCCGTCTCCGGTCCCTGCTTCTCCCCGCCTACCGTCACGCTCTTCAGATATTCTGCCGTCTCCGCCGTATTCCACACTTCATCCGTACTCGTCTTCCCGCAGGAGGTTGAGAAAAAATACGCCTGAATTGGTTCCCCGCCGCAGGTGATGATTTTTCCTTCTGTCTCCGCCACCGCAGCGTCTGTCTCTGGCTGCGCTTCCATATTGTGGTAGACCTGACTTTCCACGCTGTCGTCTACATCCGCGTGGTAGTTCTCCCACGTTTTTTCACGAATCCTGGCACACGCATACGTTCTCGCACAGACCGCCTGTGCTTTTAATGCCTCCTTTTCATAGGAGGACGGCATCTCACTCGGCACGACATACCGAAGATACATTTCCAGATTAAGTTCATTTACAACAAGAAGTCCCTCTTCGCTTTTATAGATGACAAAACTTCCCGGATAAACCGTCTCGTCCTCCGGCTTTCCCGTCAGGGAAACCGCTGTTCCCGCCGTCTCATCGGCCGGCACCACATGCACAACTTCCCCGCATTCCTGTTCCGTCACACAGATCGTCTCCTGCGGGGAAGCTATGTATGCGCCGTCGTTCATGGAAAGGCTTGCGTTTCCACGCAGGGACACCTGTTTCTGTGCGTATCCCAGCTTTCCGCAGTCCGTCAGAAGGACACGGATCTGCACCGGTCCGGCTGCCGTTGTTTCTTTTTGTTCTTCCTTTTTACTGTTCAGAAAAGCCGTGTTTTCCCGTTCTATGTTCTGTATCGTCTCCTCCTGCTTTTTGCCTTCCATCGTCTCCGTCCTGCTTTCTGCTGTCGCTGTCTCTTCCGGCGCATCCAGACGGCGCTTCACAACAAACAATAACAGCAGCAGGAGAATCCCCACTCCTAACAGTATCAGTTCCAATGTATCATTTTTTCTCTTCATATCTCATTCTATGCACACGGCTTTTTGTCCGATTCCTTTTCTTTTTGCGATTTTTCCTTGACAAATACCGCCCTATGGTATATAGTACGGTTGTGTATAAATTTCATATCAACATCCAGAGTGCATCAAAAGAAGATCCGTCTTTTGGTGAGAGAGGGAATTCAGGTGAGATTCCTGGGCGATCCGGTCACTGTAATCAGGGAGTGAAGCATAACAAATCCATTGTATGTCCGCAACATATGAGAAGGAATGTGGAACGATGATCTGTAAGTCAGGAAACCTGCTCTGTATGCATAGGGTTGATGCTTCCGATGAAAGCTTCCATTCAAAGACTATTATGGGATATGGAATGTCTGAAAATTTTCGATTAGATTTTTAGAAACCTTCGAGCGAGATTTATGCATTGCATTAAACGGCCGGGTAAACCGTTTCAGATTCTGGTTTCGCCTGTTCTTAGTCAGGCGCCATCCTCCGCTTAAAGGTGTCTGCTATTCCGCTTGCAGGTTGATTCAGATGGCGAAGCGGTTACCCACCTCTGAAAAGAATATGATATGACTGGTAAGATTCTGTTGGATTCGAAAACAGGGTCTTTTCTTTTTCTGTTTTTCAGAGTTTGTTTTCTGCATACTTTCCCATAAAAAGGCTCCCCGCCTGCGCTCCTGTTTTCACAGGATGCTGCAGGAAGGGAGCTTTTTTATGCTGTTTCTATAGCAAGACCCGAAAATAATTCACGCTCTGCGGTGCTGAATTTTTTGCATTATTTTCGGGGATTGCTATAAAATAGGATCTTAGAAAATGAATTTGTATACGGTTGTGGTGTCGTAGGTATCGCCTGCCTCGAGGATCGGTTTCTCCTCACCCTCCTGATTGATGGCATTCGGTACATACTGGGATTCCAGGCAGAAGCCGTTGCGTTTGCCGTAGGATACTCCATTCTTTCCGGTAACCGGAGCGATGAAGTTTCCGGCATAGAACTGAACACATGGCAGATCCGTGAAGGCTTCCATGGTAATGCCGCTCTCTTTGCAGGATGCGACAGCCATCAGCTCGATGCTTCCCTCTACTGCCTTATCCAGAATAAAGTTGTGGTCGTAGCCGCCGGTCAGTTTAAGCTGCTCGAAATCTGCTTCGATCTCTGCTCCGATTGCTTTCTCGCTGGTAAAATCCATCGGAGTTCCCTTTACGGATGCATGCTCTCCGGTTGGGATAGATGCAGAATCGATCACCGGGCTGAACTGCTCCGCTTTTAAGATAAGTGTCTGGTTCTCGATGGATCCGGCATCGTGGCCTGCCAGGTTGAAGTAGCTGTGGTTTGTCATGTTGACAACGGTATCCTGATCGCAGCTTCCCTCGTAGTGGATTTCTACGGCGTTCTCATCGGTCAGGGTATACGTAACGGACACTTCAAAGTTTCCCGGGAACCCCTGGTCTCCGTCCGGGCTCATCAGAACGAAGGTAACGGCGCTGTCATCCGCCTCTTCTACGTTCCAGATGCGGTACTCATATCCGTCCGGGCCGCTGTGCAGGTTGTTGCCGTTCTCATTTTTTGCCATCTGATATGTTTTTCCGTGCAGTTCAAATGCTGCTCCCGCGATACGGTTTCCGTTTCTTCCGATGGTAGCTCCGAAATGGCTTCCGTCTGTCTCATAGCCGGTTACGGAGTCAAATCCAAGGACAACGTCTCTCTTCTTTCCATCCTTGTCCGGTACGAGAACCGATACCAGATGTGCGCCGTAATCGGTTACGCTGATTTCCATTCCGTTTTTATTGGAGAGTGTGTAGAGTGCTGCTTCTTTTCCGTCTTTTGTTGTTCCAAAACCCTGTTTTTTCATGTTCCTTCTCCTTTTGTTTGTATGTAACGTATAAAAGAGAATCACTTTCATGATTCTCTTTTTTCTCTTTTGTAACCCCGGAATGCCGTTTCCCATACTTTGACTCCTAGCAACGCAAGCTAGGTGGGTAGCCGCAGTCATCATTTCTGCCTTCCACTGACGTCTGTTTCCAGGGTGGCCTGACATCCACATGACAATAATAAGCCTCCCGTTTAAAGTAAATGTAGGTTCAAAATAATGAGATCATCGAACATTCCAGGAAGTTACATTTTTCTTCTTTTCTTTTCACAATTCGGATTATACGCTATTTTGGTTCGCTTTTCAAGTATTATTGCACAATTACTCAAAAATATTCGAACAGCTTTTGTATTAAATGATAATACACACCATTCCGCCCCGGCTGTCGTTGACAATTTTCTGCATGGAATCCTGGAGTTTTGCCTGGCCGTCCTCGGTGATCTGGGCGATTTTGCTGCGGATGCCGTCGTCGACGAGCTGCTCAACGGATTTGCCGAAAATATTGGTATTCCAGATTCCCTCCGGGCTCTTTGCGCTCTCTTTGATATAGGCGATCAGATCCTCCGCCTGCTGCTCACTTCCGACGATCGGCGCAATCTCCGTCTCGATGTTGGCCTTGATCATATGAATCGACGGGCTCACCGATTTAATTTTCACGCCGTATTTGTTTCCCTGATGGATCACGGCCGGCTCCTCCAGCTGAATCTCCTCCCTCCCCGGAATCACGACGCCGTAGCCGCATCCGCGCACCGCATGAATCGCGTCCTCTACCTTGCGGTACTCTTCCCGCTGTGCCGACAGCTCGCGGATCGTCTGCACCAGATCATACTCGCCTTTGATCTCCACGCCGGCAAGTGCACTCAGCATTTCATAATAATACTGCTCTTTCACCTCAATCCGCACCTTCACCGTGCCGCTCGCAAGATCCATCGACTGCAGCAGTGTCTGGCTGACATACTGGCTGGCAATCGCTGTTTTTCCGCCTACTGCGTCCTTCAGGCGCGTCTTTTCCCTGCACATCTCACGGATCTTCTGCAGCAGCTCCGCCTTCAGCGGATGGTCATCGGCAAGAAGCTCCACCCATTTGGGAATATAAAATTCCATCTGCTGAAGCGGGAACTCATACAGCACCTTTTCGAGCATATGCAGAATATCTTCTTTGCGGAGCTGGTCGCAGTTCACCGCCATCGCTGCCACGCCGAATTTTGTTTCAAGCTCCTTTACCTGCCGCTGTGTCTCCTCCCGGTACGGTTTTTTCGCGTTCACAAGAATCAGGAAGGGCTTTCCCTGCTTTTTGAGCTCCGCAACGGTCCGTTCCTCCGCCTGCAGAAAATTCTCCCGCGGCAGCTCGCCGAACGATCCGTCGCACGTCACCATAAGACCGATCGTGGAATGTTCTGCGATCACCTTCTTCGTACCGATCTCCGCTGCCTCCCGGAACGGAATCGCCTGCTCGGACCACGGTGTTTTTACCATCCGCTCCTTCTCATTTTCCAGATTTCCCGCCGCATCCGGCACCAGAAAGCCAACGCAGTCGATCAGTCGCAGCCGGATCGGATCGCCCTCCCCAAGCTGCAGCTCCACGGCGTCTTTCGGCACAAATTTCGGCTCCACCGTTGTGATCGTCTTTCCCTCCCCGCTTAAAGGCAGGGCATCCCGTACCTCCGCCTGTTCCTTTTCCGAAAGATGCGGCAGTGCCAGCACCTCCAGGAAACGGCGGATCAGGGTGGACTTTCCCGTCCGTACAGGCCCCACCACTCCGATCAGGAACTGGCCCTTCGTTCGTTTCTGAATATCGCGGTATACTGAATATGCATCCATGCGCTGTTGTCCCCCTTTTGATCTTTGTTGCTATGTACTGTTATATTCTATGAGCCGGCCCCCTCTCCTATCACCAAAACTGCACTGCCACGCACGCAAAAAAGGCACCGCCGCCCTTTTTTCGGACGCACAGTGCCTTTTTCTGTCACATTCTTATCTTCAGCCTATGATCAGCTGTTTTTTCTCATGGCAGCCTCTACCACATGGCCGACCAGAACAGATGTGGTAACGGATCCTACGCCGCCTGGAACCGGTGTGATTGCCTCAACGATCGGCTCAGCTTTTGCGTATGCAACGTCTCCGCAGAGTTTTCCTTCTTCGTTTACGTTGATTCCGACATCGATAACGGTCTGGCCTGCACGCAGGTAAGTATCATCCACAACACCTGCACGGCCTGCTGCTACGATCACGATATCTGCCTCTTTGACTACAGACGGCATGTCTTTCGTTCTGGTATGGCAGATGGTTACGGTTGCGTTTTTCTTTAACAGCATCATGGCTGCCGGTTTTCCTACAACGAGGCTGCGGCCTACGACAACGGCTTTTTTACCGGTGCAGTCGATGCCGTAGTGGTCGAGGATCTCCATGCAGGCCTGCGGAGTACATGGCGGGAAGCCCTGTTTTGTTCCGGCGAATACGCCTACCATGGAACCGTCTGTGATACCGTCTACATCTTTCTCCGGGGAAAGCGCTTTGATGACAGCCGCCTCATCGAGATGTTTCGGGAGCGGGCGGAAAATCAGAACGCCGTGGATGGAATCATCTTTATTTACTTTGTCGATGGCAGCCATCAGCTCTTCCTGGGTAACATCTGCCGGGAGAAGGAATTTCTCGTATGCAACGCCTAAGGTCTCACAGCGTTTTGTTGCTCCTCTTTCGTAGGAAAGGTCATCCTCTCTCTCTCCGACACGGATGATTCCGAGGGTTGGT
Source organism: Fusicatenibacter sp. (assembly GCF_977045365.1). Classification (NCBI taxonomy): domain Bacteria; kingdom Bacillati; phylum Bacillota; class Clostridia; order Lachnospirales; family Lachnospiraceae; genus Fusicatenibacter; species Fusicatenibacter sp. The sequence goes on along the minus strand of NZ_CDRRUH010000006.1, from coordinate 51,284 downwards.
TTTACTCCTTTTGCTTCCAGTTCTGCTACGTTTGCTTTGATTTTCTTATTTAATGCTGCTGTTACTTCTTTTCCTAATAACTGTTTTGCCATTTTCTTATCCTCCGCTTTTTCTGCGGCATCTTCTGCCGCGTTTCAGGCTTTCAGTCCTCCCAGTACGCTCTGGAAAATTTCGTCTGCTTTTACGGTATAAACCGCAAGCATCTCATCGCATTTTTTGTTCAGCTCTTCTGCGTATTCACGGTTTTTCATGGATTTGGTGTTGATGTATACGTTCAGGGAAGCGCCCTCTAAGGCAGCCTTGCAGAACGCTGCGCCAACGCCCGCATCGCTGATTGCGAGTGCGGAACCTTTTGCTGCAAATTCCACGATCAGATCGATCGCTTCACAGCATTTTTCCATGATTTCCATCGGCACGGAGCAGGCATCCTTCAGCACGATTTCCATGACTCTTGCTTTCTCTGCCTTCTCCTCTTCCGTCTCACGCGGCATGCCGTATGCTTTGGAGAGCGGCTCGAACACTTCCGCATCGCGCTCGATCAGGTGAAGCAGCTCGCCCTGGAGAGTCGTTGCCTTCGCCATCAGCTCTTTCATTTCTTCTTCGACATCCGCGTATTTCTTTTTGCCGACAGTCAGTGCGCCGACCATGTTGCCAAGTGCTGTGCCGACAGCGCCGACCAGTGCAGATGCTCCGCCGCCTCCTGGAACCGGCGCTTTGGAACCGAGTACTTCTACAAATTCATTGCAAGGTACTGTTGAAAATCCCATGTTATTTTCCTCCGCTTGTTTTTATTTGGTAAACCTATTTTGCAGCAAGTGCCTTCAGCATATCAATCGTGACATCGCCGACCACCGCCATATCCTCTCCCTGCGTAAATGCAGCCGGGAAATTGTCCGAAAAGAGAATCTGTGCGGACGGCGGAAATTCATCATCTCCCGCCCATAAAATCAGGCGGACAAAAAGACCCTTCATAAACTCCAGCTCATATCCGACATCTCCGGATGAAATCGCCTGTGCACCGACGCGCTCCATGATCTCACGGAATTTGTCGAGCTTTCCGCCAAAGCCAAAGGCCAGACGGAACAGACATCTTCCCTGGAACTGCTTAAAATAAACCTCTCCCCACGGAATCTCCCGGTATGTCAGGAATTTTCCGGTGGATGGGGCAGCTCCGCCCTCGGTCAGATAGCGCAGCACCAGAATTTTTGCATTCGGCTTCTCCTCGAGCGGATACCAGCCGATCACCGGACCGTCTGTGCCGTCATCTCCAAGATGCTGCACGCGGTACTCCGGCCAGGAAATCCGGTAGGAAACACCCATCAGGGATACCGTAAACTCGTGTTTTTCGGCGTCATACGGTACATTACACCGGCTGGAAATTTCCGCCGGATCCGCGTTCTGGTATACTTCCAGGTAATGTTCATAGGGAATCCGTTCTTTGCTGTCTTTTTCGTAATTCAAGTCTACTGCCATGTGAATCCAATTCCTCTCAAAAAAAGGTTCTCACTTCCGTTTTTATACTTCTACAGACGGGAACATCGCTGTGTCCGTGTGCGGCAGGAAGCAGGCCGCTACAAATTCGTCCATATACGTCGGTACGGTCGAGAGCTCCAGATACGTCATGTTCCGGGCAACCTCGTACGTCTTCTTCTCTGCCGCTGTCGATAAGAGCATCGAATACGCGCCGGTCAGGGAAGAGTTGCCGATGTAATGGAATTTTTCCAACGGGATGTCCGGGAACATACCGATGGTAACGGCATTTTTCATATTGATGCCGCTTCCGATACCGCCCGCTACGTAAACTTCCTCGATCATGGAAACGTCCATGTCCAGATAGTTCAGCATCGTGCGGATCGCAGAGAAAATCGCGCCCTTGGCACGGATAAAGTTGTCGATATCGACTTCTGTGATCTCGACATCACGCACGCTTCCGGCTTCCTCCTCGAACGCAATGACATAGCTTCCCATGCCATATTTGTCGTGACGGATCCGTTTTCCCTCACGGATAAATTTCCCCTTCGGATTGACCATCTTCGCGCGGAACAGAGCCGCAATTACATCGATGATACCGGAACCGCAAAGGCCGATCGGCTTCGTGCCTTCATCTCCGATAACATGATAGGATGGCTCCATCGTCTCCGGATCAATCGTACATTTCTCGATCGCACCGTCGGTTGCACGCATACCACAGCTGATATCACCGCCCTCAAAGGCCGGTCCTGCCGAACATGCACAGCTTACCATAAAGTCAGAGTTTCCAAATGCAAGCTCTCCGTTGGTACCAAGGTCGATAAAGAGACTCATCTCCGGCCGGTTCCAGATCATGCTGACCAGAGTACCGGCGGTAATATCTCCGCCGACATAGCTTCCGATATTTGGTGCCAGAATGATATGCGCATCCGGATGAATCGCAAGGTTGACATCTGATGCGAACAGGGAGTTCGTCTTAAAGAAGGCCGGAATGTACGGCTCCATCCGAAGCGGATCCGCATTAATGCCCATCATCAGATGCTCCATCGTGGTGTTTCCGGCGATCGCTGCACGGTAAATCTGCTTACTGTTGATTTTTGCCGCACGGCACATATTGGAAATCATCGGATTTAAGGTTTCTTTGATAATTGCATTCTGCAGTCTCTCATAGCCGCCCGGTTTCTGGGACTCGATGATTCGGTTGATGACATCGGCACCGTAGCGGATCTGTCCGTTTCCGGAAGATGCTTTCGCCAGGATTTCGCCGCTCAGCATATCCACGATCAGCGCAGATACGGTTGTCGTTCCGATATCGACCACAAGGCCGCCGACAACTGCTTTTTCTTCCATCGGAAGCATATCGTATAAAAAGACGTCGTTTGCCGTTGTACGGACCACACACTGCACCTGGAAATGAGACTCCCGAAGGACATCCGGCATTTTTTTCAGCACAGAGTACGGAATCCGCACCCGATCCAGTCCGGTTGCTGCCTGTACGGCCCAGGTGACTCTCTCGTTGTCCGGCATCGTATCGTCAAGTGTCGGCTCTTCCATCGAGATCGTGATCACCTGCATGCTGTTTTTCAGCTCCAGGCCGGCGTCTGTAATTTTCTGTTTTGTATCTTCAAAAATTGCAATTTCACTCGGTGAACTAAGGTCTGCGACCTTCATGCGGCTCCGGTATGCAGATGCAATGTCTGGTACTTCCACCTCGACATCACCTTTCACGGTGCTGACGCATGCCAGTCTCCAGCCGTTCTGGTATTCTTCTTCTGAAATATGGCGGGTCATTTTGGAGTCCAGCTCACCGCTCACGAGGCGGACACGGCATTTTCCGCAGGACGCGTTTCCAGAACATGGTGCATCGATCGGCACGTTGCTCTTCTGCGCTACCTCAAGAAGACGCTCTCCCTCGGTTGCATAGGTGACTACCGGTTCTCCCTCTTCAAATCGAAAGGTTACTTTTGCCATAACTTGTAAATCCCCCAGTCGTATGTATTTCTCCGCTGTTTTTCTTTTCCGCTTGTAGATAAAAAAACCCCTGATGGGCCGCAGGTTTTCGCAAACGCTGCGGCACCATCAGGGGAAAACCTGCGAGAATTACAGTTCCAGATAAGAATCTGCGTACAGAGTGTTGCCTTTGAATACGTCACAGGATTTGATGGTCTCCATCAGTCTCAGGTCATTCGGGTTAACGATGGCGCTGGTCAGACCCTGCATCATAGCCATAGCTACGAGTGCGGAATCCATGATCGGACGGATGTTTTTCGGCATACCGTTGGAGTTGTTGGAAAGTCCGCCGGTAGAGTTCAGTCCCATATCGCTGAACATCTTGATGCACTCAAGAACTTCCATCTGTTTGTCCTGCATTCCTTTTACAACCAGGAACAGCGGATCAAACCACAGATCGGTCGGCTCCATGCCATGCTCCATACCTCTTTCCAGAAGGGTCTGGCAGTACATCATACGCTCGTCGTTGTCTTTTGCAATACCTTCGCCGTTGCACAGTGCGATAACGATTGCATCGTTTGCTGCTGCAAGGTCAATATACTCGATTCTTCCTGCTGCATCTGCAGAGTTTACGATCGGTTTTCCTTTGGAACGGTTGTATACAGAGATACCAGCCTCAATTGCTTTTTTGTTGGATGTATCCAGAGCCAGCGGAACATTGTCAAAGTTGCTCTGCAGAAGCTGAACAGCCCATTTCATGATGTCCTCTCCATCATTCTCAGCCGGTCCGATGTTTACGTCAAGGTAAACTGCACCAGCATCCAGCTGCTGTTTTGCTCTCTTTAAAATTGGCTCTTCATCTCTTGATGCGAATGCTTTGTTTACAGTAGGAGCTGTAACGGAAAGTCTTTCGCCGATTGTTACAAATTTTGCCATATCTCTTCTCCTTTTCTTTTGGGAATCCCCCATAATTATTTTTTCACGGGCGGAACTCCTTTTTACAGAAGCTCCGGCCCGGAATTTTTATGTATTACAGTTCGCCGTTTGCCTGCAGATCTTTCATGAATTTTACAAGCTGAACTGCCTCAAGCGGAGCAACGATAACTTCCCATCCTGGAAGTTTGGACTCGATGTCGCCTTTTAATACGGCTACTTTACCAGGAATGATGACTTTTCTGGATTTTACTTTATCTTCTACATTCTCTTTGAAGAATTTGGAGATGGAGTTACCGGAGAATTTACCTGCTGCCCAGGATGTCAGTACGGAAAGTCCGCCGGCGTCGTTGATTACAAGGTTTACCGGAACTCCGGATCTCTCGAGCTCTCCGGATACCAGGAAATAGGTCAGAGCGAAGTCTACGGTGGTCAGGCAGATGGAATTCTCGTCTGCGCCGTTCAGCGGGTAGATACCCGGCTCTACTTTCATCGGTTTCTGCGGATCGGTAAATACGTTCTGGCGCAGTCCGAATACCGGAAGTGCCTCTGCGTATCCCATCTCCTCAAGAACGATGATGGAACCGTATTTCATGGTGAACAGGGAAAGCAGTGCCTGCTGCATATATCTGTCGCCCTGTGCGATTTTTGCCAGATTTACGATAGACGGATAACCGAAGGTACGGTCTGTGTCTTTTAAGGATGCGCGTCTTACCTGCACGGTAGTAGCGAAGGTCTCTTTGATGGTAGCTTCTGTGGTATCAAGAACCAGGTTCTTGTTGCCGAGTTTCTCGATTGCTTCTACGGTATCGTGAAGCTCATCGATATTTGCGCCGCTAACACCGAGAACAACGCCTGCCTCTGTGGCAATTTTGCTCATCTCTTCATAGTTGGATGCGTTTGCACCGTTCAGGATCGGTTTGCCTGCTTTGCATACTTCCAGAGCAGCTTTTGCAGCCTCTGCGTCCTCACAGCCAAGTACCAGAACTTTTCCGGTAGCTGCAGCTTTTGTTACGAGGGATACGTATTTGTCTACACCGTTTCCAGCATAGTTTACATACAGCATCTCTGCGCACATACGCTCGCCGATACGGTCGTAATCAACTTTTTTGTCTTCTTCCAGTTTTGCATCGATCTCTTCGTCAGACATGCAGCTGCAGAGAGATACCGCATAACGGGTTTTGCTTACAAATGTTTTCTCATGACGATAGAGAACCGTCTCTCCGCCAAGAGTGTACTCACTGTCGCCGGTTCCGACTTTGATCGTCTTCATTGGCGGTGCGGTAGCTTCGGAAAGCTGTGCCATAGCGTCGTCAGACATATATGGGCACGCTGAAATATCCATAGCACCCTGTGCAACCTTCATGGAGAATGCCATACAGGTCGGACATCCGCACTCCTTACAGTTTTTCTTTGGGGTCATTTTAAAAATCTGAATACCTGATAATGCCATAATTCTTTATCCTCCTAATCTCTTCCTTACGTACTGATTACATCAGTTCCTGAATCATTTTGGAAATGGTTGCAACAGACTGTGGATGTTTGAGGATAACTGCATCAGAACCAGAAGCCAGAGATGCGGCTGCTGTCTGAATCTCCATAGAGACTCCTCGTACTTCCTGACTTCCCCATTCCGGAGATTCCTCTTCTGTTGCCATTGCCTCTTTTACAGTCCATGTCTCAGAAGCGATTGGAGTAATAATTGGCATCTGCAGCATTTTATCGTCCTGGGATAATGCTGCTGCTTTGATACGGTCCAGTGTAGATACTACGTACTCATATCCGTATCCGACTGCTGCAGAACCTACGTTCATAACAATGCTGTCTGCGCTGACACCAAGCTGGGTCATAACAACATTCAGCTGTTTTGCAAGGTTGATATCTACAGCGGACTCAGCGCCGACTTTCTGGCTGTATGCCAGACCTGCGGCTGCACCAACTGCCTTGTAATCTTCTTCTCTTGCGGACATAACAAGAACGTTTCTTCCCTGAAGAACCTCTGCTACTTTTGTGAGCAGCTCGGAATCTTTCTCAACGTTTTTGCATCCTTCTACAACAAGCGGCACGTCAACGGCATCAGCAACCTCTTTGACTGTCTCAATGAGTTCTTCTACCGATTTGTTCAGACCGTTCGGGTCTCCGCCTGCCAGACGAAGGCAAAGGAAATCTGCACCTTCCATAGCTGCTGCTTTTTTTGCAATCTCGCCCATGGTAGCTGCACCTTCATAGTATGCTTTTACGCTTTCCGGTTCTCCTTCCATACCAAGGTCTGTGATTTCAACGCCGACCTTCGGTCCGTTTTTGATTTCACCATCGAAAGCATAGAATGGTAATACGTTTTCTCCGCCAAGAGTTACGGTTTTGTCTCCGCTGCCGATTACAACGGATTTAATTGCTGCATTAAACTTTTGTGGTTTGCGATTAAACGGCATAAAAAAAGCCTCCTTAAAAATAAATTCCATACAGGCATATCTCCATGATTCCGCTTCATGGACACACCTGTTATTATTTTAACGTTTTTTCCCGGAGAATGCAAGATTTACCAGGATATTTTCCAAGATTTTCTGACAAAAAGTATCCGTTTTCTCTTCGTCAGCCGTTTTTTTCCAGAAAATCACTTTACAGCTGCCGGCATGTGCCGGAAAGGGCTTCCTCCTCCGCTTTGGAATCCCCTCCCAAGCCATACCGGTCTGCTTATTCTTTCACAGGATAAGCCTGTAAAATACGAATTACATCATTGGATCCATACCAAGTGCCGGATGGCCTTTCTCGGTCAGGAATGCAACCAGTGTCTCCGGATCTTCTGCGATGGTCTCATCACCGATCATATCGGTAAAGTTGTCGATACCGTACAGCTCTTTTGCTGTCTCATTCAGTTTCTCTGCAACCTGCTCTTTCAGCTCTTTCGGCATCCATACGATACGGGCAACACCGCCTTCTGCTTTCATAAACTTCTTGGAAGCGATAAAGTGTTTGCCGTGTCCCATGAATCCTGGAGTCTGAACACCGCCGCCTGTCATGGAAGCCAGCTCGGAGAAGGTCATTCCCAGAGGAGTCATGCCTGCGTACTCACGGTTTGCGATGCAGACACCGTTGGAGAACGGCTCGATACCACAGATACACTCGAAGCATCCGCAGGATGTCATTGGTTTTTCCATGATGGAGTACAGAGATACATCATCAAGAGCACCCTGGGAAAGTTTACGAACAGCCTCGTTAACATCCTCGTACTCACCGATTCTCTCATCGATTACTTTTTCTTTTGTGATAACCTGGCAAGGTCCGTTCGGATCCAGCTCGTTGGTAGCTTTTGCATCCAGCCATGAAACGGCACCGCAAAGGCCAAGACGCTCTGGGGTAACAACGCATACGTGACTCGGGGAGAATGCCTGGCACATGATGCAGCTGTAGTATACCGGTACGGATTCGTCCGTCATGGTAGACAGACGCTCGTCACGTTTGTCAAATACCGGGATAGCAACTTCGTGACGGATCTTAGTGCAGTCTTCCGGATTGGTGTAGATCTTAACCTGACATTTGTCAACAACAGCCTCGAACTCGTTTTTAACCTGTGCGTACAGAACTTCTCCGAAGTGTTTTGCACGGAAGCCAGCGTTGAAAGCTTCTTTGCTGACACGGATACGGATCATATCACGCTGTCCGGTATGCATCACACCTTCGATGCAGTTCAGGTAGCTGTGGAACTTACGCTCGAATACAGGCTCAAAGTCTGGCTGCATGCTCTTTCCGGCAACCTCAACAACGTATGCGATGCTGTGTTTGGAGCCAACCTCAAACTCGTCAAGATCCGGTCCGATCAGCTCGATCTTGTGATCTTCTACTTCGGAAGCGTCTTTTGTCTGAACCAGCTCGCAGCAGTCTACGCGGGAACCGTCAAACTCAACCTGCATATCACCGCGGCGGATGATCTCACCCTCGAATGCAGATGCGAATGCAACCGGGATATCAATGTTGGTAATTTTGATCTTGATGTCGCGTGCTTCCAGGGAAGTAGCGTTGAATTTGGAAACGTCCTTCTGGATAATAAGGCTCTTCGGAATAGCCGGAACGTCTTTGTCATCGTTTGTGATAACCGGGAAGCCAAGTGCAATTGCACCAGCGCCGCATGCAACAATCACATCATCCAGAGGAGCAAAAGCATTTACGAATGCCGGTACACGGTCTTTGGTGTAGGTCATCAGTGCGCCTGCATCGCCTGCGGTTACGTTACCGAAGATCAGGGCTGCACGGATTGCTACGGATACAACATGGATAACAGATGTTACGTCTTTTCCAAGCGGAATAACACGTACGTTTGCACCGGTCTTGTATCCTAATTCCTGACACTGATCGATGATTCCGCCAACCAGTGTTACAAGAATACCCTGTGCCTGATAGCTCTTAACCAGATCCACGCCTTCCTGTGCGGTCGGAGCGCTTCCAAGGATAACAGCTACGCCTGGGATATCGCCTGTTACAAGCGGCACACCAAGCTCACGGATGATGGCATCGCTTAAATGGCCGTAGCACGGCTCATCATATGGTTTTGCACCGTCGATGTATTTAATTGCCTCGATGAACTCTGCGCAGAGTGCAGTTGCAACACCGGACATAAATACATCATTCAGCTGATTTTCTCTTGTCATCAGAGATTTTACCACGCCAAGAGCCTCTTTCATCTCTTTTAAATTGGTAACCTTTACTCCTGTTACAGCATAATAACACGGAAGTGCGTAAGCAGTGTCCGGGAAGCTGACTGCTTTTTCCTCTCCGTTTGCTGCGATTGCGGCATCAACGGCAGCTTCGGTAAGACCGTATACTGCATCATTTCCGCCAAATACTCTCTCGAATAATGTCATGTGTTTTTCCTCCTATCACACTTTTTCCATGCCAGGCATGTTTGACTTATCGATTTTTGTTTTTATTTTCCGTATCTCTTCTACTGCAGCCGCGCTGTAATCATATGGAGACGAACCTTCCCTGTCCGCTTCCATAATTTCCGGGTTGTAGTGGACCATGCCCAGAAGATCCTCCGGGGGGATACGGTCCTGTATGAATGCCTCATCTTTTTCGTCGCGTACTTTGTTTGCCACGACATGAACCTGATGAACGCCAAGCTCTTCGGCCAGACGTTTGACATTCTTATAGGTCTGAATACTTCTTGCACCCGGCTCGATAACTACGATGAACATATCCATGCCCTCAGTCGTTCCTCTTCCCAGATGCTCAAGGCCTGCTTCCATATCAAGGATGACAACATCCCCTCGGTGAAGGACCAGGCTGTTGATGATTCTCCGCAGCATCACATGCTCCGGGCAGACACAGCCGCTTCCGGCCGTCTCCACGGTGCCAAGCGTCAGGAGTTTGACTCCATTGTACTCTTTGCTGTATTTATCGGGGATATCACTTACTCTCGGATTTATCTTGTAAAACCGGTTGTCTGCACTTGCCTCGGTGCGCTCTTCGATCAGTTTTCTCATTTTGGTAATCGGAACGATCGAATCGAGGATTTCTTCCGGAAATCCAAGCGCAAGGCCCAGATTGGCATCCGGATCGACATCTGCAGCCAGAACCGGATGGCCTTCTTCTGCATAAAGTCTTGCAAGGGTCGCTGCGATGGTTGTTTTTCCTACGCCACCCTTTCCAGTTACTGCTATTTTCATTTTACACCTTTTCACTTCAAAAAGGGCGGTCTCTTTTTACGTCAGGGACCGCCCTGTCCTTTTTATACGCCGAGTGCGGCACGTTTCTCTTCGATTCGTGCGAGCATTGCATCGCCCAGCTTGTCGATGTCTTTTTCTACTGTGTAAGCTGCCTCAACCCAGTCGCGGACACCGTTGGTCAGAAGTCCTGTTACCTCAGTGGATCCGGATACGTACGGCTCTACGCCAAGGTAAGTATCGATACCGGTTGCTACAACATAGTTTCCGATGGAAACTGCTTTCTCAGACATCCACTCCGGAGCACATCCGACAACCGGAAGCTGGGAAATATTGACATTACCGATTTTAGCAAGTTCTGCTACAAGAACCATCATACGGGAGATATCAACGCAGGATCCCATGTGGAGTACCGGCGGGATATCAGCCAGCTCGCAGACACGTTTCAGACCTGCACCACAGAGATCTTTGGCACGTTTGTCCATCAGACCTGCTCTTGCTGCTGCCTGTGCAGAGCATCCGGAAGCAACGATGATAACGTCGTGCGCAATCAGCTTCTTCATCAGCTCGATGTGAGCGGTGTCCGGACGGACTTTCGGGTTGTTGCATCCTACCATGGCAACTGCACCGCGGATAACGCCGGATGCCACACACTGCCACAGCGGCATCAGAGTTCCGGTCTTGTCAACCTGGGAATTGGTTACTTTATCCAGAGTCTTGATGATGGACTCAACAGAGTATCCAACGGTTGCTTTCTGCTTCATATGCGGGATATGTACCAGCTCCGGTTTCCGGTTTTTAAAGTTTTCAATTGCCATTTTTACGATGGCTTTTGCATTCTCACCTGCTGTTTTTGCATTGAAACGAATGTATTCTGCATCCGGCATCTGCGCAATCGGGCTGGTGGTAACGAATTTGGTATGGAAGCATTTGCTTAAAGGTCCAAGTGCCGGGAAAATACACTGTACGTCAACAACGATGGCCTCGCAGGCACCGGTCAGTACCACGTTTTCCTGCTGCAGGAAGTTACCTGCCATCGGCACACCGCGGCGCATTGCTACTTCGTTGGAAGTACAGCAGACACCTGCTACGTTGATTCCCTTTGCTCCCATTTCTTTTGCATATGCGATCATCTCCGGATCGTCTGCGTATTCACAGATCATCTCGGAAAGTGACGGGTCATGGCCATGAACGATGATATTTACTTCATCTTCTTTCATAACGCCAAGGTTTGCCTCTGTTTCAACCGGCTTTGGAGTTCCGAACAGTACGTCGGAGAACTCGGTACCCATCATGGAGCCGCCCCATCCATCGGAAAGTCCGGAACGAAGGGACTGGCGAACGAGTGCTTCCGGAAGGGAAGAACATCCCATATGGGTCATATGAAGAGAACATGCAACCTCACGGTCAATCGCACGCGGTGCGATTTCTTCTCTCTCCCAGATATCCTGCGTATGCTGCGGAGCACGTTTCAGGAATCTCTGTGTTCCGAACGGTTTACCATACTCTAAAAGAGCCAGTTCGGACATTTCATGTGCCAGATCGTAGATATCTTTTCCTTCGTACTCTACGCCCCACTCTTTTGCCAGGCGGATCAGTTTCTCAGGATCTTTTACTTTATAGCTTCCGTTTGGATCTGCCTCATGCAGAGTATGGCAGATTTCACGGCCGTGATCGGAATGTGTTGCGGAACCGCCTGCTGTAAAGCGCAGGAAGTTACGTCCCACAATACCGTGTACATCGCATCCGCAGATTCCTCTCGGTGCCTTTGGTGTAATACGGCAAGGTCCCATTGTACAGATACGGCAGCAGGTTCCCTGCTCACCGAATTTACAGTGCGGGGTCTGGTTTTTTACACGAAACTGCCATGCGTCAGCGCCAACTTTTGCACCATTTTCCAGGAGCTCATTCGTGGCCTGCTCGAATTCTTCTACGCTTGTTAATTTGAATTCGCTCATCTTGTCCTCCTCAAGATTGTATTTTAATATTTTTATGGTAAAAACATCCTCCCATGGGGGATATTTTACTTTTGAAATATCCCTCCGTCTGCAGCGTGTACAAAGCGGAGGGCAGATTCTCTGTTTTTATAAATCAAGGTTTTCTACGATTTTCTTTAATGCCGCGCGTACCGGAGAGTCTTCTGGCAGACGTACGGTTGGTTTTCCGTCGCAATCATATTCATAAACCTGATCATCGTGCGGAACAACGCCAAGGAGAGTTAATCCCTGTTTTTCAATTTCCTCACGGGTTCCCTCATTTAACACGCCATTCGGCGCGCGATTTATGATCAGTCCTACCTGCTTCGGCTTCATATCGCATTCTTTGATCAGCTCCGCGATTCTCGCAGCGGCCTGTACTCCTCTTCTTGAGCAGTCACTGACCAGAATAGCTGTATCCATGCCCGGAAGTATACCACGGCTGATATGCTCCATGCCTGCCTCGTTATCCACAACCATGAAGGGGTAATTCGGATACAGCTTGGCAAGCTGATTCTGCAGAAGTCCATTGACGAAGCAGTAACAGCCTTTTCCCTGTGTTCTTCCCATCACAAGCAGGTCAAAATCATCTTCCTCAGTCAGAGCGCCTGCAAATTTAAATTCCGCATAATCTGCCTTGCTCATGCCTGCCGGAATCGGGTTTTTGGATGCCATCTCTGCACGGGCAATCTCCTCCCGGATATCTCCAAGGGTAGCTTCTACTTCTACACCGAGTACCTCATTCAGGTTTGAGTTTGCGTCCGCATCAACCGCAAGAACAGGACCTTTTCCTGACTCGCAGAGATACTGGATCAGCAAGCCGCATAATGTTGTTTTTCCAACGCCGCCTTTTCCGGCGACAGCTATTACATGTGCCATAAAAATCGGATGCCTCCCAAATTCAAGTAATTAATTCATTAAACCAGTGTGCAAAGACCGGATCTGTCGATGATTTCGGATACGTCTTTCCATTTGTTCAGTGCATACAGATGGATTCCGTTGACACCGAGTGCACGGTAAGCATCGATCTGTTTTACGGTATACTCGATACCCTCTTCTTTGAACTCTGCAACTTTCTTGTCGTAGAATACGTCGAACGGTTTGCCCTCTGCGTCTTTTGCTGCAAATGGGTTCGGGAACAGCCAGTGTCTGGAGATCATTCTGGAAAGCTCTCTGTCCATAACACAGCCGTTTCTGGAAAGTGCCATGTTGATGGTAGCTGCCTGATCCAGGATCGGCATAACTCCAACGTCTACCGGCATGGTGATTCCGGCTTTGCGGATTGCATCGAGCCAGTATTTGAACTGCTCCATATCCCAGCAGAGCTGAGTCATGATGTAGTCTGCGCCGTTGTCCTGTTTCTGTTTCAGGACTGCGATATCAGACTCCAGGCTTCTGCAGGAGATGTGGCCTTCCGGAGATCCTGCAACAGCGATTTCGAATTTGTCGCCGTAGGTATCGCGTACGAATTTTACAAGATCGGTAGCGTAGTCAAAGTCGCCGCAGGTTGTGGTCTCGCCAAGCGGGATATCGCCGCGCAGTGCCAGCATGTGGTCTACGCCGTCAGCTAAATACTGATCCAGCTGCTCTTTGATTCCTTCTTTTGTGTTTTTGATAACGGTGAAATGAGTAACCGGTGTAGTTCCGGCATTTTTGATCATCTGACATACTTCACGGTTTGCTCCGACGTTTCCGCCGCCTGCTCCGTATGTACAGGAAATGTAAGACGGGTTGTACTTCATCAGGTGGTCGATGGTACCCGGCAGATTCTGCAGTCCTTTCTCTGTCTTTGGCGGGAACAGCTCAAAAGACAGAAGAGTCTTGTTTTTCATCTCTTCTGAAAGTTTCATAATTCAATTTACCTCCGCTTTTTTATGATGTATTCCTATTCTAAGTCCCGGTTCGCTTGTTCTGTTTCGTTCCGATTCGCAGAACCCGGGTTCTTAAAACCGCTTTTACAAATAACTGGCTCCGTCTGCCAATTATCATTCACAGTCCAGCTCTACGATGCTGTTTGCAAGATCAACCATTTTGATCTTACCCTGCAGTCTGATCTCTTCGCCCAGGATGTCGCGGATCAGAACGTATTCTCCATCGACATCGATGCGGCTCACATTTTTACAGACAACTGTGTTTTCCGGATTTTTGTATACCGTTGCAAGGCACATAGCTTACGCCTCCTCTACTTAACTTCTTTCAAATGCTCTTTTACAAGCGTCAGTGCCAGAGACAGGCGCATATTGCCTTTCTGAAAATCGGATACTCCCTCCCGGATCTGTTTTGCGGCGTCCGCCATTCCGGCTTTTTCCAGTTTGTCGGCCATCTCGTCGAGTTCTGCTGCGTGATGTTCATTGTGCTGCAGCATATAGGTTAAAAGTGCAAGATTCTCGTCCTTGCATTTTTCTTCGGAACCGCATGCATTGCAGGCATGTCCGCAGTCTTCTCCCTCGTGATGATGGTCATGGTGATGATGGTGCTCGTCGTGAGCGCCGTGCGGAATGGGATTTCCATTCTCGTCATATAATAAATGCATAATATGGCCTCCTCTGTCCCCGTTTTTCTCCTCTGCCGTCCGTTTCGTCCGCTTTTTGTTTTCCTGAAACGTCCTGCAGATTGTACAGGGAATGATAAATAAATATCAATTCGAACTTATTATACTCTATTTCATGCACAAAATCAATACAGCCCTCACAAAATTTCTGTACAATTCGCCGTACAGTCTGCCCTGGCGTCCTCCTTTTTTCTTACAGGGCTTGTTATTTTTTTCTCATTTTTCAATTGTGTTAAACTTTTTTAATATATTTGGTCTGATTTCTTTAAAATTTCATGTTATACTTACGATATTTATGAGAGAAATACGGCAGAATCTTTTTTTATTCAAGATACGGAGGGTTTTTATGGCACTTTCTATTCCAACCATCACATTGAACGACGGCAGAGCGATGCCGCTTCTGGGGCTTGGCACTTACAAGTCGACAGAAAAAGAGGCAGAAAAAGCAATTGTCACTGCGGCAAAATACGGTTACCGTCTGATTGATACCGCCTCCTCCTATAAAAACGAGGACAGCATCGGCCGCGGGATCCGCGCAAGCGGGATTCCGCGGGAAGATTTTTTTATTACCACAAAGGTCTGGAATACGGCGCAGCGGGTCGGCGATATCGAAGGCGCCTTCAACCGCAGCCTCGACCGGCTCCGTCTCGACTACGTTGATCTTTACCTGATCCACTGGCCGGTGCCGGGCTGCTACCCGGAGACGTGGCGTGCGCTCGAAAAAATCCGCGAATCCGGACGGGCAAAATCAATCGGCGTCAGCAACTTCGGGGAATCGCACCTTACTGCCCTCTTTGAATTTTCCGGCGTCATCCCGGCCGTCAACCAGATCGAATGCCATCCGCTCTGGAACCGGAAACCGCTCATCGCTTTCTGCCGTTCACATGGAATCGCCGTTCAGGCGTATGCGCCGCTCGCAAGAGGTCTTTATCTGAACCGTGAGATTATGCAGCAGCTGGCAGAAAAGTATGTACGCACTGAAGCGCAGATCGGCCTCCGCTACCTCGTCCAGCAGGGCATCAGTGTCATCCCGAAATCGACACAGCCGGACCGCATCTTTGCCAACGCGGATGTCTTCGACTTCGAACTTTCTGAAGCCGACATGGCGCTCATCGACACGATGGACGAACAGCTCCGCTCTGCTTCCATACCGGATGACCTGCTGTAGCTGCGGATTCACAGAAAAAGCAGCATAGAAAATCTGTTTCTTTCCGTTTCAGATTTCTGTGCTGCTTTTTCTGTTTTTCTTTATTTCGAGGGTACCATCCAGCCTGCTGCAGGTGCAGATCCAGTCCCCCATTGCTCCGGCTTCTTCTAAATCATGTGTGACCAGAAGCATTGTTTTTTCTTTTCCCTTTCTGCGGATATAGTCTATCGTTTTCTTTTTCGTCTCCGCATCCAGTCCCCGGAACGGCTCATCCAGAAGGATGAAATCCGCGTCCATGCGCATGGCCCGCAGAACCGCCACCCGCTGGCGCATGCCGCCTGACAGTTCCGATACAGCCTGGTTTTCACAGCCCGAAAGACCAAGTTCCTCCAGTTCCTCCACAAGATAACGGGAACTTCTTTTTTCTTTTCCAAACATGCGGCGTCTTACCGCGAGCTGGATATTGGCTGCGGCTGTCAGTTCTTCTGCCAGCCGCGGTTCCTGAAAAACCATACTTTTTCTTAAGGCTTCCAGTCCCCCGATTTTTCCGCCGTCCGCCTGCTCCAGGCCTGCCAGAATCCGCAGCAGGGTTGTCTTTCCCGCCCCGGAAGGAGCCATCAGACAGGTCACTGCTCCTTTTTTCAGTTCCATCGTAAGATCCGAAAAAATAACATGTTCTCCATACGCTTTTTTCAGATGACAGATTTCAATCGTATCTTCTCTCATTTCATCACCAGCATCCTTTTTTCTGCAAGATCCATTCCTTTTAAAACAGCTTTTTCGAGACAGAAGCTGACGCACACGATCGCTGCCGTCCAGGCAAAGAGTCCCGGTGTGTCGAGATATATTTTCGCCTGATACAGATGCTCTCCGATGGATCGGTTCGGAATGCCGATTACTTCCGCGGCCGTTCCGGCCTTCCAGCAGAGGCCGAGGGAAAGCGAGCATCCCGTCCGGATATACGGGTACAGCTGCGGAAGGATCACCCAGCGCAGCCGCACCGGCCACGGAACCTGAAAAACGTCTGTCATCTCCAAAAGCGCTGTGTCCAGTTCCCGCAGGCCGTTCCGCGTGTTCGTATACAGGATCGGAAATACCATCAGAAACGAAATCACAACAGAAAGATTCTTCGATGAAACCCAGATCAGGATCAGAATCACGAACGAAGCGACCGGAACTGCTTTTACTGCTGCAACCAGCGGCGTCAGGAGTTCTTCTGCAATGGAAAACCTGCCGGCAAGTGCAGCTCCTGTAATTCCCGCCGCCGCGCCGAGAAGAAATCCGGCTCCGATGCGTGCTCCGGAAAACAGCAGGGACTGCCAGAAGACCGGTTCTGTCACAAGCGTAAAAAGGCGTTTCAAAACAGCAGCAGGAGATGCCAGAAGGATCTCCTGCCCGACAAAAACGCTTGCTGCCTGCCAGATCATAAGCCAGAACACGATCGGCCAGAGCTTTGTTTTTCTCTGTTTCTCTTTTTTGTTTTTATTCGGAATAATAGAAGTCATCTCCTGGAAGTTCTCCTCCGACTGCCTCCGGATTCTGGTCTTTGAGCACACCGAGATAACCGGAAAGCTTCTCTTTCATCTCATCATCGGTGATGCAGACAATGTTGCATGCCGGAAGCGCTTTCTTTGCGACCGCCTCCGGAACAATGTCATAATCCCCGATCAGTTTTGCCGCCTCATCGGTGTTTTCGGTTACGTAGGATACGGATGCCTGATAGGCTTCCATGAACTCTGCAACTGCTTTTGGGTGCTCCTTGGCAAAGGCAGTGCGTACAACGGTAACGCCCGTCACCAGTGTGCTCGCTGCTCCTTCGGACTCCTGGATTTTGTTCCATTCTTCGGTCAGATCAAGTGCAGTGCGCAGCGTTTCTTTTTTCGCCTGTGCCGTCGTTACAAACGGCTGCGGCAGCATGGCGATTCCATCGGCATCTTCTGCAAGTGCCGCCACGCACTCGGCGTGTTCGCTCTTCCACTCGATCATTACGTCCTCACCCGGTACGAGGCCGTTCTTTTCGAGGATATAATTCAAAGCATACTCCGGAGTTGCACCTTTGCCGCTCGCATAAATGGTTCTGCCTTTCAGATCCGCAATGGAATGTACGGTATCGCCGTCCTCGACGATATAAAGGACACCGAGCGTATTGACTGCGAGCACCTGTACACCGCCGTTCGTCTTGTTGTAGAGTACACTTGCAAGGTTCGCCGGAACTGCGGCGATATCCACCTCACCCTGTACCAGTTTTGCGCTGACCTCATCCGGGGCAGCGGCAAGTTCAAACGTGTCCGCAGGTGACTCTTTGCTGTCGTTATCGCTCATCATTTTTACCATTCCCATGGCAGTCGGTCCCTTTAATGCAAGTACATGAACTGGTGTCTCATCTTCTGCTTCCGATGCTGCTGTGCTGCTTTCTGCCTGTGTACTCTTGGATTCCGTACTTTCTGTCTTTGCGCTTTCTGATGCTGCACTTTCTGTTCCGGTGCTCTCCGTCTTTATCTCTGTCTGACCGCATCCCGCAAACAGAAGTGCCATTGCAAGAATGACCGCCGCAAAGCCCATGCTTCTTTTCTTTTTCACTTTTGTCTCCACCTTGTTGTTTTTTAGTCTACCAGTTTATCCAGCTCTTTTACATATTCCGTCTGGCTGGAAATCTTGTGTTTTGCCTGCGCCGCATATTTGTTGACTGCCGCCTGCGACTTCTTGATCGACTGCATCGTACCGGCTCCCGCCACACATCCGCCAGGACAGGCCATGCCTTCGAGAAGATAACCGTTGTACTTTCCGGCTTTTGCCATCGTCAGCAGTTTCCGGCATTCCTTTAAGCCTTCTGCATTTGCCATCTTGATCTCGCGGTCCGGATATTTTTCACGGATCACATTCTCCACGGATTTTGCAACGCCGCCCGATACAGCAAAGTTACGTCCGTCCACGGATGCATCGCTGACGCCGTCCGGATCTTCCTCGAGTGCGCTCACATCTACCTGGCGCGCATCGAAAATGCCCGCCATCTCTTCAAACGTCAGAACGAAGTCCACCTCACTGCGGACAGACCGGCGCATGGCCTCCAGTTTTTTCGCCGCACACGGTCCGACAAAGACAACCTTCGCATTCGGATTGTGTTTCTTGATCAGACGCGCCGTCAGCGTCATCGGGGTCAGTGCCATCGAGATACAGTTTGCGTAATCCGGGAACAGCTTCTTCGCCATTACAGACCAGGCCGGACAGCAGGATGTCGCCATAAACGGCAGTTTCTCCGGAACTTCGTTCACAAAATCCTCTGCCTCCTGTGCCGCACAGAGATCCGCTCCGATCGCAACTTCAAAGACATCCGCAAAACCGAGCTTTTTCATCGCCGCACGCAGTTTTCCAGGCGTTACTTTCGGTCCGAACTGGCCGACAAAGGCCGGTGCCAGCGCTGCATAGACGCGCTCTCCCGACTGGATCGCACGGATTACCTGGAAAATCTGGGATTTGTCCGAAATAGCGCCGAACGGACAGTTGACGAGGCACTGGCCGCAGGATACACATTTCTCGTAATCGATATCCGCTTTTCCGTTCTCATCCGAGCCGATGGCATCCATGCCGCAGGCTCTCGCACACGGGCGCTCCTGAATGATAATAGCCTGGTATCCGCATACCTTGGCACACTGACCGCATTTGACGCATTTATCCTGATCAATATAGGAACGTCCATTGGTGCGGTCCAGCGTAATGGCCTTTTTCGGACAGACTTCCACGCACGGATGTGCCAGACACCCCTGACATCCCTCCGTGATCAGAACCCGTTTTTCATGACAGGCGTTGCATGCAAATTTGATGACATTAATGAGCGGCGGTGTATAATACGTTTCCGCCTGGTCTGCCAGTTTAATATTGTCCGAGATCGGGGCGTGCTCTGCCGCGCTTCTGCACGGAAGTCCCATTGCAAGGCGAAGCCGCTCTCCTACAATCGCCCGCTCCAGGAACACATCATTTCTAAAATTTCCGACCTCACCGGGAATTACACGGTAAGGAATTTCCTCGATCGTCTTTTCTACCGGGGAGTCCACGTCATACGCCATTTTTGCAACTTCCGTAAAAATGGCATGACGGATTTCCTGAATTCTTGTTTCTACTCCTCTCATTCTTTCTTCCTCCTGTCGTATTTTCCTCCGCAATTGTTCTGTCAATCTTTCCGCTTCTTAACACTATACTTGATTTTGGAGATCTTGTCATCTTTTTCCGGCAATTTTGTTAAATTTTTTTCAATCTTTTTTCGTCAACGTCGTTCCGCAGGACTGTTGTTCCCGTTTTTTTGCAAAGAAAAAATCTGCCGCTTCCGCAATCATTTCACAGAAGTGACAGATTCTCTGTTTTTTACCGCTCCCAGAGATCCGGGGCGAGTTCGTCTTTTTTCATACGCTGCATCAGTTCATCCACAGCCTGTTTCGGGTTTTTGTTTTCAAACAGAACCTGGTTGACTGCCTGGATGATCGGCGTTTCGATTCCAAATTTTTTCGACAGGGTAAGACCCGCTTTTGCGGAATAGACACCCTCGACAATCATCTGAACCTCATCCATCGCCTGCTGCATTGTTCTGCCCTGGCCGATCAGGTATCCGGCTTTCCGGTTCCGGCTGTGTACGGACGCACACGTTACAATCAGGTCACCGATGCCGGAAAGACCGTAGAAGGTTTCCGCATGGGCCCCCATCGCCGTGCCGAGCCGTGCGATTTCTGCGATGCCGCGGGTAATGAGAGCCGCTTTCGTATTGTCGCCATAGCCGAGGCCGTCTGCCGTTCCGGCTGCCAGGGCAATAACGTTTTTGAGCGCTCCGCCGAGTTCAATTCCTATGATGTCCGGGCTTGTGTAGACGCGGAAGACCGGGCTCATGAAAACATTCTGTACATAAAGTGCACTCTCACGGTCATGCGCGCCGACAACGATCGTGGTCGGCAGGCCGCGGCCGACTTCCTCTGCGTGGCTCGGTCCGGAGAGAACAACGACATTCGCTCCCGGCACTTCCTCCTCGATGATCTGAGACATCGTCATCAGGGTATCGGCTTCCACGCCTTTTGCCACATTGACGATGAGCTGACCGTCCGGAATATCCGCCGCATACTTTTTACATGTGGTTCGCACGTACGGGGATGCTTTTGCCATCACAAGGATGTCCTGTTCAGAAAGGGAGCCGCGCACATCGCAGGTGAACTTCATTTCATCCGGCAGTTTTACGCCCGGAAGCTTCGTCA
This sequence comes from Fusicatenibacter sp., assembly GCF_977045365.1. Taxonomy (NCBI): domain Bacteria; kingdom Bacillati; phylum Bacillota; class Clostridia; order Lachnospirales; family Lachnospiraceae; genus Fusicatenibacter; species Fusicatenibacter sp. The sequence goes on along the minus strand of NZ_CDRRUH010000006.1, from coordinate 30,363 downwards.
GATGCTCTCTGTGTTCCTTTAAGCTCTCAATTTCCTTTTCATTTTCCGAGCAGATCGTCACGTCATGCCCGTTGTTGCAGAGCAGAAGGCCGAGGGCGGTTCCCCAGCTTCCTGCTCCGATGATGCTAATCTTTGCCATATTTTATTTCTCCGACTTTTTGGATAAATACGTTTTCCGTTCTGTTCCCGCGATGAGACGCTTGATGTTTGCACGGTGCTCCCAGAAGGCAAGCACGGCAAGAAGCGCGATCACCACGTACATCTCATAGAGATACGGCGGTTCCAGCGCAAAGCAGCCCGCCTGTCCCATGATGACTGCCATTGTAAAAAAGACAACGTAAACCATCATGGAACCGAGGGAAACATAGTGGGTTACTGCAAGATTCAGGAAAAACAGCGCTGCACAGACCAGAGTGATTCTCCAGTCAAACGAGATAATCAGACCCGCGGTCGCAGCGATTCCTTTTCCGCCGCGGAAGCCTAAGTAAAACGGGAAGTTGTGGCCGAGAATCGTTCCGGCCGCAGCATATACCGTCAGCAGTTTCAGCATTTCCGGATGCGATGCCCCGAAGATCAGGCGTACCGTCAGGACCGCCAGAATACATTTGATGCAGTCGCCGGCAAGCGTAATGGCGCCTGCTTTTTTTCCTAAAGTCCGGAGCGCGTTGGTCGTTCCTGCGTTTCCGCTGCCGTGTTCCCGGATATCAATTCCCTTCGTCCTTCCATAAATATATGAGGTCTGAAAAAGGCCAAATGCGTATCCGATCAAAAGGCATATGATCCGTACCATAACTCTTTACTGCTCCTTCTCTTTTCGTTCTCTGATAATGAATTTCAGCGGTGTGCCGCGGAAGCCGAACGACTCTCTGATTTTATTCTCCAGATATCGAACGTAGGAGAAATGCATCAGTTCTTTGTCGTTGACGAAAATAACGAATGTCGGCGGTTTGACCGAAACCTGCGTCATGTAGTAGATTTTCAGTCGTTTTCCACGGTCTGACGGCGGCTGCTGCATTGCCATCGCCTCGGTCAGGATCTCGTTCAGAACACCGGTCTGTACACGCAGGTTCTGGTACTGCAGAACCATGTCGATCGTCTCGAACAGCTTCGGAAGGCGCTGTCCTGTCTTCGCAGAGATGAAAAGAAGCTCTGCGTACGGCATGTAAGCCAGTGTATTTCTTACTTTTTCGGTAAAGCGGTAGATCGTCTTGTCATCTTTTTCCAAGGCATCCCATTTATTTACCGCAATGATCATACCTTTTCCACGTTCATGGGCGATACCGGCAATTTTGGCATCCTGCTCGGTGACACCCTCGGTTGCATCGATCAGAAGAACGACGACATCTGCGCGCTCTACGGCAGATACTGTACGGATGATGCTGTACCGCTCCAGCTCCTCTTTGATCTTGTTTTTCTTTCGAAGGCCTGCGGTATCGATGAAAATATATTCATTTCCATTGTGCATGATCGTGGTATCGATCGCATCGCGCGTCGTTCCGGCGATATCGGATACGATAACACGGTTCGAACCCAGCAGTTTGTTGACCAGGGAGGATTTTCCGACGTTCGGTTTTCCGACAATGGCGATGCGCGGAATCTCGCTCTCCTCCTCGTTTTCCATCTCCGGATCAAAGTATCCTGTCACCTCATCGAGCATATCGCCGATGCCGAGCTTTCCGGATGCGGAAATGGCGTGCGGCTCTCCGATGCCGAGGTTATAGAATTCATAAACATCCATCATCTGACGGTCGAAGTTGTCGACTTTGTTGACCACCAGCACAACCGGCTTGCGGCTTCTTCTGAGCATATCAGCTACTTTTGCATCGGCATCTACAAGGCCCTGACGGACGTCGGTGATGAAAATAATAACGTTTGCGGTGTCAATGGCGATCTGCGCCTGGTCTCTCATCTGGGAGAGAATGATATCTTTGGATTCCGGCTCAATACCGCCGGTGTCTACCAGCGTAAATTTGTGGTTCAGCCACTCTACGTCGGCATAAATACGGTCACGGGTTACACCCGGTGTGTCTTTTACAATCGAAATATTGTCTCCGGCTAATACATTAAACAGGGTGGATTTACCCACGTTCGGCCGGCCCACAATTGCTACAATCGGCTTGCTCATACATTGTTCTCCTTCTGTGTATCGTCTCCTGGTTTTCCTCCACAACGGCTTTCACCAGGTCGCTGCCCGGCTCATCGACAATCTGTACCGGTGTTTTCAGGCGCTCTTCCACCTCTTCCACCGTTACATCGTCAAGAAAGACGTTTTTTCCCGAACGGAGCATGTTGCACGGAAGCAGCAGGCAGTCGCCAAGATCTCTTCCCTCTAACTGCTCCATCAGATCCTTTCCGGTAATCAGACCGGATACGGTAATGGATTCTCCAAAGAAATAGTTGATAATCGTGACAACATCCGCCTGTACATTCGGATATTTTTCACGAATTTTCTGCATGTGTTTTTCCAACGACGGCGCCGCAGCTTTTCCGGTCGCAATCGTTACATGGCGGTGACGGCCGTCCCCTTCTCGTTTCGAAAGTTCTTCCGCAACCTCGTCCTCCAGAAGCCGGAGCATTCCCACTCCGTTTTCCAGCTGGATATAGCCATCGTAATTTTCCTCCTCCGGGATCGGCTCTCCTGCCAGCAGATACCATTCATCACCGGCATGGATAAAGTGAAGTCCCCACTGTTCATACAGCTTTTTCTGCCATTTGTGAATCGTGGCAAGAACTTCTTTTGCATCCTCCCTGGTAAACGGTTCCAGAGGCGCCAGTCCGTCGCGGTACTTCGAAAGTCCGACCGGGACAACCGAAACACTTTTCAGATGCGGCAGATATTTTGACAGATCCGAAATACTGCGCTCCAGCTCTGCGCCGTCGTTGTATCCCTTGCAGAGCACAATCTGTCCGTTCATCTCGATTCCCGCCTCGTAAAGGCGCTGGACCTTCGGAAAGATATTTCCTGCAAAACGGTTGTGCAGCATTTTGCAGCGGAGTTCCGGGTTCGTTGTCTGAAACGAGATATTGATCGGTGCCAGATGGTAGCGGATAATCCGGTCGATATCGTGGTCGCTCATGTTGGTCAGTGTAATATAGTTTCCCTGCAGGAAGGACAGACGTGAATCGTCATCCTTAAAATACAAGGTGGGACGCATTCCCGGCGGCATCTGATCGATGAAGCAGAAAATGCAGTTGTTGCTGCAGGAACGGTACTGATCCATGAACTCGTTCTCGAATGTGATGCCGATTTCCTCGTCATACTCTTTTTCGATTTCCAGGTCCCATTCCTCGCCGTCCTTTTTCCGGATCGTGAGTTCCAGATACGTATCGTTGGTCTGGAAGTGGTAATCGAAGACGTCCTCGATGATTTCCCCGTTCACGCGGAGCAGTTCATCTCCCGGTTCGAGTTCCAGTTCTTCAGCAATACTGCCCGGTTCTATTGTCTTGATAATGTGTTTCGTCTTGTTTTTCACAGATCTTACGTTTTGGCCTTTCCATTTACTTCTTTATAACTTCTCTTTGCCCAGTAAAAAGCGTGCTTTTTTTGCATACCTTCCGGGCATTCATTCATTATAATAACAACAACCTGCACAAAAAGCAAGGATTCTTTCGTTTTTTGCTTGACGCGCCCTTTCCCAAGATGATATAAATAGGAAGTAAATGGTTTGTAAAAAATGTCGATTACTGGAGGTTTGTATGGCTAATTTAGATTTACTTGAAAATTCCATTCCGGTTGCCCCGTTAAAGCTCGCCGCTCTGCCGGGCAGCATGGAAATGGCAAAAAAAGTCGATGCGTATCTGGTTCAGTTCCGTAAAGAGCTCGCCGAGCGCCGCAACGGGGTTTCCTTTTCCGGATATTCCGAGGATTCTTTTCTGATTGACTGCGAGTGCCCGCGTTTCGGCTCCGGCGAAGCAAAAGGAAAGATCAACGAATCCGTCCGCGGTGCCGATCTTTACATCCTGGTTGATGTCTGCAACTACAGCATCACCTACAAGGTCTGCGGCTACGAGAACCACATGTCACCGGATGACCATTATCAGGATCTGAAACGTATCATCGCTGCTGCAACGGGAAAAGCACACCGGATCAACGTAATCATGCCTTTCATTTATGAAGGAAGACAGCATAAGCGCACCAAACGTGAGTCTCTCGACTGCGCACTTGCTCTGCAGGAGCTGATGAACATGGGTGTTTCCAACTTTATCACCTTCGACGCACACGATCCTCGTGTCATGAACGCAATTCCGCTCGGCGGCTTTGACAACTTCATGCCAACCTACCAGTTTTTAAAAGCCCTTCTCCGTTCCGTTCCGGATCTGACGATCGACAACGATCATCTGATGATCATCAGCCCGGACGAGGGAGCGATGGCGCGTGCCGTATACTTCTCCAACGTGCTCGGCGTCGATATGGGTATGTTCTATAAGAGAAGAGATTACTCCACCATCGTAAACGGAAAGAACCCGATCGTGGCACATGAGTTCCTCGGCGATTCCGTAGCAGGAAAAGACGTTGTCATCATCGACGATATGATCTCCTCCGGTGAGAGTATGCTCGACGTTGCAAAACAGGTCAAAGAGCGCGGCGCTGACCACGTCTTTGTCTGCACCACCTTCGGCCTCTTCACCGACGGTCTGGAGAAATTCGATGCTTACTATGAGAAAGGCTATATCAGCAAAGTCATCACCACCGACCTGACCTACCGTACACCGGAACTCGTTTCCCGTCCTTGGTATGAGCCGGCTGAGATGAGCAAATATATGGCAAGCATCATCGATACGCTGAACCACGACGTATCCGTTGCAAAAGTACAGTCTACGACAGAGAAAATCAATAAACTGCTGGCAAAACACAGATAATCGATTTTGTGTCCGCCGGATGCATACATCAAAAAACGGATCTGTTTTTTCCAGGTCCGTTTTTTGATGCTTTCTATTCTGTTTTCGATCCTGTTTTCAGACCAGGGAAAGGAATGCCGCGAGGTTTCCTCTTTTTCCCTTCGATGCACGGTGGGAATACAGGAAATCCGGGTTGCAGCAGGTGCAGAGGTTCGGCAGATGAATCTGCTTCTCCGGCACTCCTGCCGCAAGAAGAATCTGATGATTCGCCTCCCAGAGATTTAACTGGTATTTTCCATCTGGTTTTCCGTAGAACAGTTTCTCATGCAGTGTTTCCGGGAATGCTGCCCGGAACTCTTCGATCACGTCACCGCTCACCTCGTAGCAGTCCTGGCAGATCGACGGGCCGACGGCTGCGATCACATCTTTTGCTTCTGTTCCAAACCGTTCGTGCATCGCATCGAGCGTTGCCTGTCCCATTTTGTGGACCGTTCCGCGCCAGCCGGAATGGGAAAGTCCGATTGCACGGTGCACCGGGTCGACAAAATAGAGCGGCACACAGTCCGCATAAAACGTTGCAAGCACGACGCCTGGCTCGTCGGTGATCATGCCGTCGATATCGTGGAAATCGCGGTCTCTTGTCACGCCGCTGCCGCAGTCCGCCTTTGTCACGTAACGGACATTCGTCGTGTGAGTCTGGTCGGAGGTAACAATGTTTTCCGCTTTAAATCCCGCCGCCTCGCAGAATCTTCTGTAATTCTCCCGCACATTTGCCGGATCGTCGCCGCGCGAAAAGCTGAGATTCATGCTGGAGAGATGTTCCTTACTCACCCCGCCGATCCGTGTGGAAAATGCATGGCGGATGCCCTCAATTTTCTCAATCGCCGGCCAGGTCAGATAGACCACGCCGTTTTCCGCCTCGTTGACATGCATCGTTTTTTTATCGTTTTGTTTCCATTGAATTGGCATCATAAAAACTCCCTTCCTACCAGCCGCTCCCCTGATAATAAAACGCGTTCGCATAGACGCGGATCTCCTCCGGTGTCTCTGCCACGACGTCGAAGCGGCAGGGCACATCCATCGGGATCTGGTGGAGCATGCGGTAGTAATCTGCTGTTTTTGAAATTTTCTTCTGTTTCTTTCCATCCACGGCGCTTGCCGGGTCTCCGGCGGTACGGCCGGTGCGGTATTTTACTTCGATAAAGACGTATGTGTCGTCCTGTTCTGCGATCAGGTCGATCTCACCGAAGCGGCACCGGAAATTCCGCTCCAGGATGTGATATCCCAGGCTTTCCAGATATTCTGCCGCACGGCTCTCCTGTCTCGTTCCTACTTCCCGCTGGTTCAAATGCGATACCCTCTCCTTTTTTTGATGCGGTGCCTTTACACGAAATGGCCGATAAACGACTGCCGGTGGATCGGTGACGGGCCGATTTCTTTTAAAGCAGCAATATGCTCTGCCGAACCGTAGCCCTTGTTCGATGCAAAACCGTAGCCCGGAAGCACCTTGTCGTACTCTTCCATCAGGCGGTCCCTTGTCACCTTCGCAACAATACTTGCCGCCGCAATCGAAACACTCTTGGCATCTCCCTTGATGATCGGCACCTGGCGGATGTCCACCTGCGGGATTTTCACCGCATCGTTTAAGAGCACATCCGGCTTCACGGAAAGCTTGCTGATCGCCTCCCGCATCGCCTCGTACGTTGCCTGTAAAATATTGATCTCGTCGATCCGCGCCGGGGAGGCATAGCCGATGCCGACGGCCACTGCCTCGCGCATGATCACGTCGTACAGCTCGTCGCGTTTTTTGGCCGTCAGCTGCTTGGAATCGTTCAGATACAGGATTTTACTGTCGCGCGGTAAAATGACCGCTCCTGCGACCACAGGGCCCGCCAGAGGGCCTCTTCCGACCTCGTCGATGCCGCAGATCCAGCCAAGATCCTCATATTTGTGCTCGTAGATCTTCATCTGTTCCGTGCGCCCGCGCTCTTTTTTTAAGGCCTCTTCCTGTTTCTGGTATTTTTGAATCAGATTTTGTACGCCGGCACGGGAATCCTCTTCATATTCCAGATAAAGGGCGGGCAGCTCCGTCTCCGAAGCTGCCGCAAAAATTTCCCGTATGGCGGATATCGATTGTTTTTTCTCTGTCATCGTTGTTCTCCGCATTTTTTATTTTGATAAATCCATTTATTCCGGTTTTTCCAGCGTGATTCTGCCGAGCTTTCCGCTCCGGAAATCATCCATCAGAAGCCGTGCTGCTTTCTCGTAATCGAACTCATTTCCCTTTTTCAGGCAGCCGCGCACACGAGCAATCCCGCCTAAGATTTCCACACGATCCGTCACACCTTCAAAGCCAAAGCGTTTCTCCAGCGTTCCCGGATACTCTGCCGTCAGATAATCAATGACGGACAGCGCCAGCTCCTCCACGTTCAGGATCTCATCATTGATGGAACCAATCATCGCAAGGTGAAGTCCCACCTGCTGGTCCTCAAACTTCGGCCACAGGATACCAGGTGTATCCAGAAGCTCGAGCTGTTTGCTTAAACGGATCCACTGTTTTCCCTTCGTGACGCCCGGTTTGTTTCCGGTTTTCGCACAGGCTCTGCCCGCATACGCATTGATAAATGTCGATTTTCCGACGTTCGGAATACCGACAACCATCGCGCGGACCGGGCGGTTCAGGATGCCGCGTTTGCGGTCGCGCTCGATTTTCTCTTTGCAGGCCTCCTGTACGGCGCTGTTGATCGCTTTCATGCCGGCTCCGGAACGGGAATTGACCTTCACAACGGAATAGCCTTTTCCCTTGAAATATTCCATCCAGGCGTCGTTTCCACGCTCATCGGCAAGGTCCGATTTGTTCAGCAGGATCAGCCGTGCTTTGTTCTTTCCAAGTTCATCTATATCCGGGTTGCGGCTCGCTGCAGGAACTCTCGCATCGACCAGCTCAATCATCAGATCGATGAGCTTTAAGTCTTCCTGCATCTGTCTGCGGGCCTTCGTCATATGACCCGGGTACCACTGATAATTCATGCTTTTTCTCCTTCTATGCTGCGTTTACACGAAACCGATTTTCTTCCACGGTGAAATCGTAAACCAGAGTTTTCCGACGATGCGGTCCGAATCCACAAGCCCCATGCCGTTGTGACGGCTGTCCTCGCTGTTGTTCCGGTTGTCACCGAGCACAAAGTACTGTCCCTTCCCGACGGTAATCGGTTCCGAAGCCAGTCCCGCATTTGTGATGGCCGGAAATTCATCTTTTTCGTTGTAGACTTCCCCGTTGATCAGGATCTGTCCGTCTTTGATCTGTACCGTCTCGCCCGGCAGCGCAATCACACGCTTGATGTGGATGCTCGCCTTCTTGTCCTCACTCGTCCGGAACGCGATGATATCCCCGCGTTTCGGAGAACTTAAGCGGTACCAGGCGGAGTCCATCAGCACACGCTCCCCCGGCACGAGAGTCGGCTCCATCGAGCCCTCCTGCACCACGACACTTCTGCAGAAAAACCAGGAAAATGCCGCCGCGAGAAGAATCGCTGCGATGATCTCCAGAATCCATACAAACATGGAACGGATCTTTTTCTTGTAGAAATATTCTTTTACATATCTGGTATTCATACCCATAGTGTAATTCTCCGTAAGACAAAACCGGAGAAACACAATTGCTCATGTTCCTCCGGCCATCCTTTTAACGACTTATTATTTTACCAGCTCTTTCACTTTCGCTGCTTTACCAACACGGTCTCTTAAGTAGTTCAGTTTCGCACGTCTTACTTTACCACGTCTGATAACTTCTACTTTCTCAACGTTCGGAGAGTGTACCGGCCATGTTTTCTCAACGCCTACGCCGTTAGAGCTCTTACGAACAGTGAAGGTCTCTTTGCTTCCGCCGCCCTGTCTTTTCAGGACAACGCCTTCGAATACCTGGATACGCTCGCGGTTACCCTCTTTGATTTTACCGTAAACTTTAACGGTATCACCAACGCGAAACTCCGGTGCTTCTGCTTTTAACTGTGCATCTTCGATTTTCTTAATAATGTCGTTCATTTCTTTATCTCCTTTTTTACCCTGGATGTTCTTAATGCCTTTTTGCAACAGCGGACCATCTCTTTACTCACAACAAGTTACATTATACTATAATGCATCCGCAGATGCAAGTATTTTTTTCACTTTCCATTCGCCGCTGTACAGCAGACTGCGAAGCGCGAAGGAAAACCGCTGCAGGCCGTCCGCGGACGGTATTCCAATAAGCCGTGCGACCAGACGGAAACCGTTTTTTTCAAGCTGCTCTTCGAGTTTTTCTTCCTCTTCCGAGAATCCGGCCGGGCACAAAAACACCAGCGGTGTTTCTTTTCCGGCAAAGCTGCGGATATATTCGCTCTTTGCTTTCATGCCCTCCTCAAGCGTTCCCGGAAGCTGCAGAATCAGCAGATCATGGTCATCAAACAGATTTTTCTGTTTCCGGATCTTCTTTCGTCCGAGATCAAGGCTTACACCATAGCGTGTCATGCCTGCCAAAAGATCGTGCGCCCAGGCAGACGATTCCTCTTTTTCATTGCATGCGCAGGAAATCTGGAATGCATTTTCCAGAAGGTCCGGCCGCCGCTCGGCTGTCCGCACCAGGGATGCCTCATGACGCCATGCTTCGATCTTTTTGTGGTCACCGGAAAGAAGCACCTCCGGAACTTTTTTCTCGTGCCATGTCTCCGGTCTTGTGTAATGCGGATACTCAAGCAAGTTGTCCTGCAGTGACTCAAACTGCGAAGATTCCTCGTTGCTTAAGACACCCGGCACAAACCGCGATACCGCATCCACCAGCACCATTGCACCGAGTTCTCCGCCGGTTAAAACATAATCCCCGATCGAGATATAGTCCGTTACCACTTCCTGCAGTACGCGGTCATCAATGCCCTCATAGTGGCCGCAGAGCAGCACAAGATCGTCCTCAAGCGCCAGCTCTTCCACCATCGTCTGGTTCAGTACTTTTCCCTGCGGTGTCAGATAGACCGTGCGCGGCTTTTTCCCGATCTTTTCGGCTACCGACTGGTAGGCGCGGAACACCGGCTCCGCCTCCATGACCATGCCCGCACCGCCGCCGTACGGGTAATCGTCCACGCGGTTGAATTTATTTGCTGAAAAATCCCGGATATTCGTCGTCTCGAGGGAAATATAGCCGTTGTTGATGGCTCTTCCGAGGATGCTGGTGTGCAGCCCCTGCTCGATCATCTCCGGAAACAGCGTCAGAATATGATATTTCATCGTTCTTTACTCTCTTTATCAGTCAATCAGGCCCGGAAGAAGGTGAATCGTCATCTTCTGCTCATCCAGGTCCACATCCAGAATACAGTCATGGATCGCCGGAATCAGAACTTCTCCGTGCTCTTTCGAATCTACAATATAAACGTCGTTCGCACCGGTCTCCATCACATCGCGGAGCGTGCCGAACAGTTCGCCGTCCTCGGTGTACATCTGCATTCCCTGCAGGTCTGCGATATAGTATTCGTCCTCTTCCAGCGGAATGGCATCCTCTCTCGTCACATAGAGGCTGCAGCCTTTATACCGTTCGATATCGTTGATGTTGTCAATTCCTTTGAATTTTACAATGGCAAGCTGTTTGAAAAAACGCACACCAGTTACATGGAGTTCTTTTTTTTCTTTTCCTGTATCGAGAAAAACGCGGTCCAGAGAAAGAAAACGCTCCGGATCTGTCGTCGGGTATACCTTTACCTCACCGCGTACGCCGTGGGTTGTGGTAATTACGCCAATCTGCAAATATTCTTCCATTCAAAAACCCTTTCCAACCAGTTCTACTGTGTATTGCGACTTGAGAAACACGCTTTGCGAGTTTCTCAGGTTATCGCGGCAGTCGCCAAGGTCCCGTGCAAGCACGGACTTTGGCTCGTTGCCCGCGTAAAGAAAGGAACCGGCAGCAACTGTCGGTTCCTTTTCCTATCTTTTACTTACTGTAAAATTTCTACGACAACTTTTCTGTCGCTCTTTGAGGAAGCTGCTTTTACAACCGTACGGATTGCTTTCGCAATGCGTCCCTGACGTCCGATGACTTTTCCCATATCTGACGGATCTACTTTGAGTTCCAGCAGAAGGTCATCACCGCTGACGGTTTCTGTCACAACTACCTCAGATGGATGATCAACCAGAGATTTTGCAATTACTTCGATAAGTTCTTTCATTACAAGATACCCCCGTATGAATTATTTCTCGATACCAGCCTGTTTTAAGAGTTTGGCAACGATTTCGGTCGGCTGTGCGCCGTTAGCCAGCCATTTTTTAGCAGCCTCCTCGTTGAAGCTGATTGCGCTCGGCTCGCGGTTCGGATCGTAAGTTCCGATCTCCTCGATGAAACGTCCGTCTCTTGGGGATCTGGAATCTGCTACAACGATTCTATAAAAAGGAGCTTTCTTCTGTCCCATTCTTCTTAATCTCATTTTTACTGCCATTTTTCTTTACCTCCATTGTAAATTCATGTATTTATTTATATTTTTTCTTTTATGCTAAAAGGGAAGTTTGAATCCTCCTCTTTTACCACCCTTACCGACCATTCCGGTCATCTGTTTCATCATTTTTCTTGACTGTTCAAACTGTTTGATGAAACGGTTTACCTCCGCGATATCAACACCGGCACCTTTTGCGATTCTCTGCTTTCTCGACGGGTTGATAAGATCCGGATTTTCTCTTTCCTTCGGCGTCATGGAAAGCACGATGGCTTCCTTTCTCGCCATATCTTTTTCATCCACCATACTCTCGAGGTCCTGGCCCTTCATCTTTGTGCCGACGCCCGGAAGCATATTCAGGATGCTGGAGATGCCGCCCATATTGCGCATCTGCTCCATGGAATCCAGGTAATCGTTGAAGTCGAACTGTGCCTTCTTCATCTTCTGTTCCATGGCTTTTGCTTTCTCTTCGTCGATGTTTGCCTGTGCTTTTTCAATCAGGCTCATGACATCGCCCATGCCGAGGATACGGGACGCCATACGGTCCGGATAGAACTGCTCCAGATCCGAAAGCTTTTCGCCCATGCCGACATAAAGAATCGGTTTGCCGGAAACTGCGCGGATCGAAAGTGCCGCACCACCTCTGGTGTCACCATCTAATTTTGTAAGCACTACGCCGTCGATGCCGACTTTATTGTTGAACATCTCGGACACATTGACTGCATCCTGACCGGTCATAGCGTCTACTACCAAAAGGGTCTGATCCACAGGAACAGCCGCTTTGATATCCTGTAACTCCTGCATCATCTCTTCATCGATGTGCAGACGGCCTGCGGTATCCAGAATCAATACGTTGAAGCCGTTTGTCTTTGCATGCACCAGCGCTGCCTTTGCGATATCCACCGGACGGTTTTTATCTCCCATGGCGAACACTTCCACGCCCTGCTTTTCTCCGTTGACCTGCAGCTGTTTGATCGCTGCCGGACGATAGACATCGCAGGCGGCAAGGAGAGGTTTTCTTCCCTTTGCTTTTAACTTTCCTGCAATCTTTGCGGTTGTGGTTGTTTTACCGGCTCCCTGAAGACCTGCCATCATGATGATGGTAACTTCGCTTGCCGGGCGCAGTGCGATTTCCGTTGTCTCGGAACCCATCAGCTTGACCAGCTCGTCATTTACGATTTTAATGACCATCTGGCCCGGATTCAGTCCGTTCATGACGTCCTGTCCGACTGCCTGCTCCTGTACGGATTTGATAAACTGTTTTACTACTTTGAAGCTGACATCCGCCTCGAGAAGTGCCATTTTAACTTCCTTCAGCGCAGTCTTTACATCCGCCTCGGTAAGACGGCCCTTGCTTCTGAGATTTTTGAAAACATTCTGGAGTTTCTCGGTTAAACTTTCAAATGCCATGCTCAAAGCTCCTCTAATATATCCGATGCAATTGCTGCAATCCGCTGCATCACATCTTCTTTCGGGGTATCACCAGAAGGGTCTGTCAGCTTTCGGATCTCGTTCACATTTTCCCGGATCTGCACAAAGCGTTGTACCAGATGAAGCTTTTCTTCATACTCTTCCAGTGTCTTGTTGCAGCGTCTGACCAGATCGTGGACTCCCTGGCGGGAAATGCCCCGCGCTGCCGCAACCTCGCTCAGGGAAAAATCGTTGAGCACCACGTCCTCGTATACCTGACGCTGATGTTCGGTCAGAAGTTCGCCGTAAAAATCATACAGTAATGTCTGTTCCAATATTTTTTCCATTGCGATCACCTTGGTTATCATACACGAAAAGATGCAGGGTGTCAAGTATTTTTTCTTGACAGTTTTAAAATTTTTATGATATGTACCGGAAGCTGCAGAAAAGGCGCATTTTCCGCGTTTTTCCGCAGAAAATACGCCCCTTGTAAAGACTTTTGTAAGCCTACTGCAGCTCCGCAATCCTCGTTACCGCCACATAAATCGACTGGATTTTATACCACGTCGGGTAATCCACAATGCCGGAGACCGGCAGGCCGAACAGCCGCTGAAATGCTTCGACGGCGTCCTGCGTCTCTTCATCGAAATAGCCATTTTCATAGACCGTCGGAATCGATGAATACACCTCCGCAATCACGTTCAGCTGCTCCTGCATCTGCAGCACCTTGTTTCCGGACGAGCCGATGGTCAGGTCATACCCCGGCCAGGAGGACGGGATGCCGGAGATCTCCTCTGCCGTGTTGATATACATATTGTCTCCATAATAATTGCGGAGAATCTGGATCGTCGAATACCCTTGGTCCGCCAGTTTTTTCGAACCCCACTGGCTCATCCAGTTCGGGCAGCTCACACGGTTTCCGTCGCAGTACTGTGTCAGAATCGGCTGTTTCACATTCGGGCGCGACAGGTAATCGGCAAAGATCTCATCGACCACAAGGGAAATGCTGTCGAAAATATTTCTGCCGTAAATCCATTTGTGATCGTAGGCCGTCGACGAGGTGATCGTAAAATCGTATCCTTTGTTGCGATACCACTCCGTGTAGACGCGGTTCAGCGTAAACGACATGATTGCAAGAATATTCGCACGGATCGCCGCATCCGGCCACGTTGCATAGATTTCTGAGCACGCCACGTTTTTGATGTAGTCGCGGTACCGCACATAATAGTCGCGTGCCGTGCTGTCGGTCGGCGCTCCGTCGTGGACGATGATATACTCCGGGATCACGACGCGGGACAGCACAATCTCGCCGCTCTCCCCCGTCGGCTTGATCTCACTTTCCGGAATTTTCTCCGGATATTCGCCGAACAACGTATGATCCGGGATCGTCACATCCGCAAACGCTGCGCCCTCTGCCAGTTTGAGGTCCACCTGCTGGACGGACTGTTCTCCTGAAAGAAGCTCGGAGCCCGTCACTTCAACCGTTTCATACCCTTCCGCCTCCACTTTCACCGTATATTCGGAATACGGCTGGTTCACATTCGGTTCCAGACTGTACTCGAGCGGCGGTGTCGCCAGATCCAGCGTCTCCGTTCTGCCGTCCCCGTCGGTAATCAGCTCCTCGATCACATTCTGCGGATCTCCCGTATACGAAACCGTCACCCGCGCCCCGGAAACAGGCCGCGCCTGGATTCTTGCATTTACCCGGATTTCCAGCCGCCCGCGGTCAGTCATTTCCTGCTGCATACGCAAATTTTTCATAAAAAAGCCCCATATCCTGCACTCCTTTTATGGTATGCAGAATATGAGGCTTTGTTGCTTTTCACTTTTCGATTTACAGGATCCGCTGGACGTCGTGGATCATGACGTAGACCATCAACGCCATCAGCAGCACCAGGCCCGCGAAGTGAACCATGCCTTCCAGATCACGCCGGATCGGTTTTCTGCGTATGGCTTCTATGATCAGAAAGACAAGCCGTCCGCCATCGAGTGCCGGGAGCGGCAGCAGGTTCATGACGCCAAGGTTCGATGACAGCAGAATCACCATGTTCAGCATCGTCATCACCGTAACCAGAACGCCCTGCGATTTTACATCATCATAGGCGGTTCCGATCGCATCCACCACGCCGACCGGGCCGGAAAGATCGTTCACGGAATACTGTCCGGTAATCAGCATACCGACGCTGTCAATGACGGTGCGCACCCAGTATTTGATCTCCAGCACGCTGTATTTCAGCACGCCGATCGGGGACTGTTTCTCCCGGAGCTGATACGAAAACTGTACATTCGCATACGTGTTTTCAACCGGTGTCACCGTAATCTCTTTCGTCTTTTGGCTGTGCTCATACTCCAGCGTCACAGCGCTTCCATCGAAAGGATGCTCTGTCTGGTAAGCAGTAAAATCTGCCACACAGGTGATCGGCGCTCCGTTGATCGATACGAGCAGGTCGCCCGCAACAACACCCGCAGCGGCAAGCGGCATATTCTGCTGCACATACGTGAATTCCATGCCGCGGTCGCAGTCATCGTAATTGAAGCCCATCATATACCGCGTCGTCATCGTCGGTTCATATGTGATCGTTTTCTTTTCTCCATCGGCCTTTTTGACCTCCAGCGTAATCTCATCCGTCGGCACGCCCTGTACCGTCATCACGGAGTTCAGCTCTTTTCCGATGGAAATATGTCTTCCCTCGTAGGATGTGATAATATCTCCCGCTTCGAGGCCTGCCTCTGCCTCCGGCGAACCGTCCGCAACTTCTGTGACGCGCGCCGGGGAGCTTCCCGCGTAGCTGATCACAAAGATCGCACAGAAAAATGCCAGAATCATGTTGAACACCGGTCCCGCCGCAACGACGGAAATTCTTGCCCACACGGATTTGCTGTTAAAGGTTCCTTCCCCCTCCTCTTCACCGTCCTCGCCGAGCATCTGGCACGCGCCGCCGAAAGGCAGAAGTTTTAAGGAATAGATCGTTCCTCCTTTTTCTGTCTTCACGACAGTCGGGCCAAAGCCGATCGAAAATTCCGTCACGGTAATGCCATTCGCCTTCGCCAGAAGAAAGTGCCCCAGCTCATGGATAATGACGGTAATTCCGAAAATGAGTACGGCTATCAGGATTTTTACAATCATGCTGTCTTATTCTCCCATCTTATATCTGCTTGCAATCCATTCATACGTCTCCTGCTCCGTCGCGAGAATCTGCTCCAGCGTCGGATCGGCAATCGTTTTGTGTGCTTCCATTGCACCGGCGATCACGTCGTAAATCTCGAGGAAACGGATCTTCTTCGCGAGGAACAGTGCAACGGCGCGTTCATTTGCCGCATTGAAGACCGTCGGCATGGAGCCGCCCGTCCGGGACGCCTGCATTGCCATCGGAAGGCCGAGGAAGGTCTCCATATCCGGTTTTTCAAACGTGATCTGTGTCAGCGCCGCAAAGTCGAGGCGGTCGCCTGCAAGGAAGCGGCGCTCCGGGTAATACAGTGCATACTGGATCGGCAGTTTCATATCCGGCGTGCCAAGCTGTGCCATGACGGCGCCGTCTTTAAATTCTACCATCGAATGAATGATGCTCTTTGGCTGTACCACAACCTGGATGTGGTCGAGGTCGACACCGAACAGCCATTTTGCTTCCATAACCTCGAGTCCTTTGTTGACGAGTGTCGCGGAATCGATGGTAATCTTGTGGCCCATCGACCAGTTTGGATGGCGGAGCGCCTGCTCTACCGTTACGTTTTCGAGCTCTGCTCTCGTCTTTCCACGGAACGGACCGCCGGATGCGGTGATCAGAAGCTTATCGATTTCTTTTCTGTTTTCCCCGTGCAGGCACTGGAAAATTGCCGAGTGCTCACTGTCAACCGGAAGAATCTGCACGCCGCATTCTTTGGCCAGCGGCATAATAATGTGTCCCGCCGTTACCAGTGTCTCTTTGTTTGCCAGTGCAATGTCTTTTCCTGCCTTCATCGCCGCAACCGTCGGGCGGATGCCGATCATGCCGACGATCGCTGTCACAAGGATTTCACTCTCCGGCATCGTAGCAAGCTCGAGCATGCCGTCCATGCCGCTGCCGATTTTTACAGGAAGATCCTTCACTCTGTCACGGAGTTCTGCCGCTTTCGCCTCATCACCGACTGCCGCAAATTTTGGATGAAATTCCCGGATCTGCTGCTCGAGCAGGGTAATATTGCTTCCGGCGCTGATGCCGACCACCTCAAGATCGCCGTTGGCACGCACGACATCGAGGGTCTGGGTTCCGATCGAACCGGTTGAACCAAGAATTGCTATTTTCTTCATATTCCAGTTTCTCCCATCTGCTTCCCGTTTATGCTGTGTGGGAAGCTTTTTTCTAGTGAATCAGAAGCACCGACAGGAAATAGATGATCGGTGCGGTAAAGATTACGCTGTCAAAGCGGTCAAGAATGCCTCCGTGGCCCGGAATCAGCTTTCCGTAATCCTTGATGCCCTGATTTCGTTTGATTGCGGATGCCGCAAGGTCTCCGACCATGGAGATCAGCGCGCCGACACCGCAGATAATCGCATATTCCATCATGCCGCCCTTTGTTGCAGCCGCATAGATGATACCGAGCAGAATTGCTCCGACGATACCGCCGACAGCTCCTTCTACGGATTTTTTCGGGCTTAAAACCGGCGCCATTTTATGTTTTCCAAAAAGCACGCCCACGCAGTATGCACACGTGTCACAGCCCCAGGAACACAGGAAAATCAGCCATACATGGAATTTTCCGCCGTCCAGCATACGGGTCTGGTATACATAGGAAAGCATTACGCCGACATAGACAATTGCAAAGAACGCTGGCATCACCTGATTGGCGTTGTATTTTGGATAAGTAAATACGTATACTGCCATCAGAAGCACGAGATCCAGGATCAGTGCAAGCATCTGGTACATCGGATCCTGAAGCAGCAGGGACAGATAGAAAATCACAACGCCCGCATAGCCTGTGATTTCCAGCAGGTTCCACTTGTCTTCTCTTACTTTCATGACACGGAACAGCTCTCCTGCGCCAATCAGCGACAGACAGAGCACCGTCATATAGAGCACAGTTCCGCCACTGCAGATGGTAAGCAGTGCCACAAGTACAAGCACGATACCGCTTAACAGCCTTGTCTTAAACATCTTTTATTCCTCCTTCACGCCGCCGTAGCGCCGATCTCTGTTATTATATTGTACTATGGCTTTTCTCAATTCCTCTTCATGAAAATCCGGCCATGGAACATCGGTAAAATAAAACTCTGTGTAAGCAAGCTGCCACATCAGATAGTTGGAAAGGCGCTGTTCACCGCTTGTGCGGATCAGAAGATCCGGATCCGGAATTCCGGCAGTATCGAGATAGCTCTCAAAACACTGCTCTGTCAGCTTTCCGTCTTCATCAAACGCATTTTCTGCGAGAGTTCCGTTTTTTACGTCCTCGATCATGCGGGTCATACCGCGCAGGATCTCGTCTCTGGAACCGTAATTCATCGCAATCTGGAAGTACATGTGATCATAGTCTTTGGAGCACTCCTCAAGCTCACGAATGCTATCCTGGATATCCTGCGGGAATGCGCTCGGATCTCCGATAATTTTGACACGCATCTGGTTTTTATGTGCTTTCTTGATGCACCGTTTCAGATACTGGCGGAACAGCTTTAAGAGTCCCTCCACCTCGGCGCGGGATCGTTTCCAGTTCTCAGTCGAGAATGCATAGACGGTCAGGTATTTGACACCCATATCTTTGATCACGTCACACATTTTTTCCAGGTTGTCACACCCGACAATATGGCCGTAGCCGCGCGGCATATTCCGTTTTTTCGCCCATCGCCCGTTTCCATCGAGAATGATGGCGATGTGATTCGGCACTTTTAACTCATTTTCCATGTTCTTTTCCTCCGTAAATTGTTTCCCGTAAACGAACGATTCAAAAAGTGATTCCTTTTCGATATACAAAACAACAGGCTGCCTGCAAATGACAGGCAGCCCTCGCTCAGAGCATTTACGCTCCGGTATTACACGGTCATAATTTCTTTGGATTTTACGTCCACCATCTGATCTACTTCTTTGATGTATTTGTCTGTTAATTTCTGGGTCTGCTCCTCGAGTTCTTTGATTTCGTCCTCGGAAACGTCCTCTTTGGCAAGTTTCTTGAACGCATCATTGGCATCGCGGCGGATGTTGCGGATGGCTACTTTTGCGCCCTCGGCTTTTTTCTTTACCTCTTTTACCAGCTCTTTACGACGGTCCTCGGTAAGCTCCGGGAATACCAGACGGATGACTCTTCCGTCATCGGACGGGTTGATGCCAAGATCGGACATCATGATCGCTTTCTCGATCTCTTTTACCAGGGATGCTTCCCATGGCTGGATCTGGATCATACGTGCTTCCGGAACAGAGATGTTTGCTACCTGCTGCAGCGGAGTCGGTGTTCCATAGTAATCTACAGTAATGCGGTCCAGTACGTGCGGGTTTGCACGGCCTGCGCGGATGGTTCCGAATTCGGAATCGAGGCTTGCAATGGATTTGCCCATTTTTACCTCAAACGGTTTTACTCTCTCGTCGATCTGATTTGCCATATTAATTTTGTCCTCCTGCTATCTCTTATACGGTCACTCTTGTGCCGTTGATTTTTCCGTTTGCAGCATTTACAATGCTGTTCTCTTCATTTAAACCAAATACCAGCATCGGCATTTTGTTTTCCTTGCAAAGGATGGATGCGGTCATATCTACCACTTTCAGATCCTTTTCAATGACTTCCTGAATGGAGATCTCGTCAAATTTCTTTGCATCCGGATTGGTCTTCGGATCGCTGTCGTAGACACCGTCTACTGCTTTTGCAAGCAGAATTTCGTCTGCCTCGATCTCAATGGCGCGAAGTACGGTTGCCGTATCGGTTGAGAAATACGGATGGCCTGTACCGCCGGCAAAGAATACAACCATGTTGTGCTGGAAATATTTGTTTGCACGGTCTTTGGAAAATCCTTTTGTGAACTCTCCGCATGGGAATGGAGTCAGAACTGCGGTCATCATTCCCTGGGAACGGAAGATTTCTGATACATAGATACAGTTCATAACGGTTGCCAGCATACCGATCTGGTCTGCTTTGGTACGGTCGATATTTTCGGAACTGCGTCCTCTCCAGAAGTTTCCTCCTCCGATTACGATGCCGACTTCAATTCCCTGGTCTACCAGAGTTTTTACCTGTTTTGCCACTTTTGTGACGGTCGGCTCATCAAAACCGGTGTGTTTTTCTCCTGCAAGAGCTTCTCCGCTCAATTTCAGTAATACTCGTCGTTTCATCTTGCATCCTCGTTCCTTTATGATATTTTTTCACAAATGTCTTGCATTTATGAAATGATTATACCATCTGTTCCCCAAAACGACAAGGGCAAAATTCGTTTCTGTTTACCTGCGGTACTCGGTCGGCGTGAGGCCAGTGTAGCTTTTAAATCTCTTTGAAAAATACCCCGGCGAGGAAAATTGATAGTTCAGCGCAATCGTCATAATCTCTTCATTTGTATTCCGCAGATCGGTTACCGCGCTGTCTGCTTCTGCGAACCGACGACCTGGATCATCTGCTGTGTGGTAATCTGTATTTTTACATTCACCATTCGAAAAGAATTCCGCGATACGGCGGCATAAAAGCCACAAAAAAATCTCTGTCGGAAGTTCAGACTCCTGACAGAGATTTTTTATAGATTCATTTTAGATCTGTGCTACCACAAAGATATCATAGATCGCTTTGATTGCAGTCTCGAAATCGCGGTTCTCCACGCCGATGATGATGTTGAGTTCACTGGAACCCTGGTCGATCATCTTGACATTAACATGTGCGTGTGCCAGTGCAGAGAAGATTCTTCCGGCTGTGCCTCTCGTTCTTCTCATGCCGCGGCCTACCACAGCGATCAGTGCCAGATCGGACTCAAGCTCGATGGAATCCGGCTGTACGGCGCGGTGCAGTCCTGCGATGATCTGCTGCTCTTTTTCTGCGAACTCATTCTGATGAACGAATACGGTCATCGTATCAATACCGGACGGCATATGTTCAAAGGAAAGATTATTATCTTCAAAGACACCGAGCATTTTTCTGCC
The DNA here is from genome assembly GCF_977045365.1 of Fusicatenibacter sp. Lineage (NCBI taxonomy): Bacteria > Bacillati > Bacillota > Clostridia > Lachnospirales > Lachnospiraceae > Fusicatenibacter > Fusicatenibacter sp. Next base: position 9,584 of record NZ_CDRRUH010000006.1, on the reverse strand, counting down.
AAAGCCGATCTCGGTATTCATCATGCTCTTCTCTACGGTGATCGAAGCGAAACCTTTCTTTCCTGCAATACCGGTGATGGTGAATTTCGGTTTGCTGCAGGTATTCTCTACAATCATGGTTCCCGGATCCTGCGGTGCGTTGGTGTTCAGCACGTGGATCGGAATGCCCTCCTGGCGGAGCGGAAAGATGGAGTCCTCATGAAGTACGGTAGCTCCCATGTAGGAAAGCTCACGCAGCTCGCGGTAGGTAATGGTGGAAATGACTTCCGGATCTTTGACGATACGCGGATCGGTTACCAGGAAACCGGAAACGTCGGTCCAGTTCTCGTAGATGTCAGCGTGTACGGCCTTTGCCACGATGGAACCGGTGATGTCAGAACCGCCGCGGGAGAAGGTTTTTACGCTTCCGTCCGGTTTTGCGCCGTAGAATCCAGGAACGACTGCGTTATCCAGATCTTTTAAACGCTCGGAAAGCACTTTGTCAGTCTTGTCTGCAAGAAAGTTTCCGTTCTCGTCGAAGCAGATCACTTCTGCAGAATCAATATACGTATATCCCAGATAATTTGCCATCACGATACCGTTCAGGTACTCTCCGCGGGATGCGGCGTAGTCCTCTCCGGCTGCTGCTGCAAAGTTTTCTGCGATTTTTTCAAATTCCGGGGAAAGATCCAGGCTGAGGTTCAGACCATCGATGATCTCCTGATATCTCGCTTTGATATTCTGCAGTTTCTTCTTGAAATCTCTTCCGGCAGCTGCAGTGCGGTAGCAGTCATACAGCATATCGGTTACTTTCGTATCAGCAGAATTTCGTTTTCCAGGAGCGGAAGGTACCACGTATCTTCTTCCCTCATCTGCGCGGATGATGTCTCCGACCTTCTTAAACTGCTCTGCGCTCGCGAGGGAGCTGCCGCCGAATTTTACTACTTTCTTCATAATAATCTCTCCTTGCGTTCTTTTCGGATATCTTTCGAAATCTCGTTTTTCAGCCCGTCACTTTAACGTTAGAAAGCTGTTACGTACTAGATTAGAACAAAATCTCGTATGCGTCAAGAACTTTTTGGGCTGATTTATTCATTCCACAGATAAATTTCCGGTTTTTTCTCCATTTCATAGGAGAATGTCTCTCCAAGCCCGTAAACCGCCTGGCTTAATACGTACTCGCCGTTGTTTGCATAGATTTCGATCATATTCGGATCTACGAAAATCTCGAGAAGATCGCCCTCTTTTAACTGCGGTGTCTCCGCATAGAGCCATCCTTTTGCGCCGGACGGATAGACGTTTGTACGGTCTGCGCAGACCTTGCCGCTCTGCCGCCAGATCTTATAGCCGCCGATTTCCAGACTCTCACCTTCTTTTAATTCAGCTCGGATCATGACACACTCCCCGCAGGCAGAGACAATGGAATCTGTCTTTTTGCAGAATCCATCGCGGATAGCAGGAAGAACGCGGAAATAGATGTGATCGTTTTCTACCTCCACCACACGCGGCAGACAGAACATACCATTCCATGTACCATCTACCGGTTCCGGCATCCGAAGCCATGCGATGGAAATCCGGTTTCCGTCCGCATCTGTCATGGTCTGCGGTGCATAGAGATCGCCGCCGCAGTCCAGAAGCTGCCAGCTCTCCGGGAACTCCATCGTACAGGTTTTCTCATCAAAGTCAGGCAGCATGCAGATCGCCTGATCTGCATAGCCGTCGGTATCCTCGATCAGTTCCATCGGAGAGAATACAAAGACGCTGCGTCCATTCACGGTAAAGAGATCCGGACACTCCCACATCCAGCCAAGTTTCTGTTTCGTCGTCGCCTGTCCGGCCAGATGCCAGTGGGAAAGATCCTCACTCTTATAGAATAATGCCTCGCCCTTGTGATCCTTCGTCGTGCTTCCAAGCACCATGTACCACGCATCGCTTCCCTTCCATACCTTTGGATCGCGTGTGTGCGTATTGTCGCCGATTTCCGGATCGGTGAGTGCCGGGATAACAACCTCTTTATCCCCGAACACATCAAAATGCATGCCGTCTTTCGAGGTCAGGTGAAGCTGCGACGAGGTAAAGTCACCATTCAGGCACGCATGAATATCTTTCGGATCTACCTGATTATAATGAACACCAGTGTAAAAGAGATGCATCACGCCGTCCTCTTCTACCGCGCTTCCGGAAAAGCAGCCGTTCTGATCCTCAGAAAGACTCGGGAACAGGGCAACACCGACGTGCTCCCAGTGAATCAGATCCGGGCTCACCGCATGGCCCCAGTGCATCGTACCCCACCGCGGTGCATATGGAAAATGCTGGTAGAAAAGATGATACTGTCCTTTGTAATAAATCATGCCGTTCGGGTCATTCACCCAGTTGCCCGGCGCTTTTACGTGCAATCTGTTTTTCATGTGTTTCGTTTCCTTTCCTTTCTGTCTCGTTCCTGTTGTTTTACTAAGAAAAGCCGGGAAAAGAAAGCTTTTTTGTTCCGCCCTCCTTTGCCCGGCTGTTCTGTCATTTCTGTTATTTTATTTCACTGCTCCGGCTACGACACCGTTGATGATCTGTTTCTGCAGTACGACGTACAGAATCAGGATCGGGATGACACAGAGCAGAAGGCCTGCCATGATGGTTCCGTAATCTGCGGAGTAGGTTCCGTAGAAGCTGTAGGTGGAAAGCGGCAGAGTCAGCAGCTTTTTGTCGGTCAGTACCAGGGACGGCAGCAGGAAGTCATTCCAGAATGCCATCGCATTCATGATTACCATGGTGGAAATGATCGGCTTTAACAGCGGGAACACGATGCGGAAGAAGGTCTGGGTGTGGGTACAGCCGTCGATGTAAGCGGCTTCCTCCAGCGCCAGCGGGATACTTCCGCGGATAAATCCGTGGAACATAAACACGGACATCGCCATGGAAAATCCGGTATGCATGAAGATCAGGGTCAGTCTGTGGTTCAGAATGTTCAAGGTTCCGCCGTATACACTGACAAGCGGTATCATGATTGCCTGGAACGGAATGATCATGGATGCAACCATCAGTGCAAAGATGATATTGGAAAATACGTTGACATTACGCACGATGTAGTAAGCCAGCATAGCTGCAAGTACCGTAACCAGTACGGTTGCTGTTACAGTTACAACCAGAGAGTTCTTAAAGGCATTCAGGAAATTCATCTGATTGAATGCTTTTACAAAGTTATCAAATGAAAGACCTTTGATCGTAAACAGCCAGGAGAACGGGCTCTTGATGATATCACGTTTCTGTTTTAAGGAGTTGATGATAACCATGGCAAACGGGAACATGAACGCACAAAAAACGATGATCATAAGGAGCATAGCCAGCGCGTCGGTTACTTTTTTCTTTGTTCCGCCAATTTTCTTCTGATTCATTATGCTTCAACCTCCCTCTTCTTGGTGGTGTATACCTGAATACCGCTGATGCAGGCTACAATGATAAACAGGATAAAGGCTTCTGCCTGGCCGACACCGAACTGTCTCGATGTGAATGCTTTCTCATATACGTGCATCGCTGCCATCTCGGTGGTTCCGTACGGAGCACCGCCGGTTAAGGAAAGGTTGACATCGTATACCATGAACGCACGGGACAGGGTCAGGAAAAGGCAGATGGTAACGGAGGACATCATCAGCGGGAGGATAATATTTTTCATCTTTACCCAGCCGGATGCACCGTCGATGCTTGCAGCCTCGAGCACGTCCTCAGAAAGTCCCATAAAGCCGGCAACGTAGATCAGGATCATGTATCCTGCCAGCTGCCATACCGAAACGAGTACCAGAGCTGCAAACGCTTTGTTCGGAGTGGAAAGCCAAGAGATTTCAAACAGGCTCCATCCTGTGGTCTCGCCGATGCTGACGAAAACACGGGAGAATACGAACTGCCAGATGTATCCAAGAACGATACCGCCGATCAGGTTCGGGGTGAAAAATCCGGCACGGAAGAAGTTCTGGCCTTTGATGCCGCGGGTCAGGATGTAAGCCAGCAAAAAGGCGATCACATTGACGAGAACAACAACCGCAATGACATATTTAAAGGTTAGCAGCAGGGATTTCCAGAACTGCGCGTCGCGCATAACGGCTGCGAAGTTGGAAAGTCCTACAAAGTTTTTCACACTGGAAACACCGTTCCAGTCGGTTAAGGTCAGGTAAATACCGTAGACAAACGGTACCATGACGACTGCCAGGAAGCAGAACAGGCCCGGCAGCGCAAATACACAGAAATCTTTTCCCTTGTTGCTTGATTTCATTTTCGTTCCTCCTTCATATCCTCCGGCCTACTGCTCATCCCAGTATGCCTGGATGGAATCCATCAGTTCCCCGCGGTCACTTCTTCCGGCCAGATATTTCTGCATTGCCGCACCAAGGACAGACCAGTGGTCGTTCGGCACGATCGCGGATGCGTTGAATGCTTCGCCGTTCTGTACTTTTTCATAGATGTCGCAGCTTAACGGATCGCTTGGCTCGTTCGGATTGTTTTTAAACGGTGGGATCAGGCTGCAGGTTTTTACAACCATCTGCTGTCCGATCTCACTGTAAACCAGCCAGTTCAGGAACTCTTTTGCTGCTGCTTTCTGCGCGTCGGTTGCCACGATATCATCCAGCATGATCTGTTTGGACGGGGATGCCTGGATTTTGCTGTTGACGAAGTCGTCCGGATCGTTGTTCATAAAGTATGGAAGGAAGCCGTACTCGTCGGTCGTCTCAGCACCTGCCTCCTCGAGGTTCGGCCATGCCCAGTTTCCGTTAAACCAGAAAGCGGTTTTTCCGTCTGCCAGGTCAATTGCCATCTCATCGTAATCTGCGCCGAGCGGGTCGCCCTTTGCTACGTTGTACTCTTTTAACAGATCAAAGGCATTCAGGAACTCATTCATGCGGCTGTAGTCCGGCAGATATAAGGTTCCGTCTTTCAGCTCGTTGATGACTTCTGCTGCACCGTCGGAGGTTCCGTCGTATGTCTCGTAGATGTACTGCAGCTGATGTGCACCAAGGGACCAGTCTTCTTTTGCCATGGAGATCGGATTTTTCATTCCGTTGTCCCGCAGGCTCTGGAGGAGTGCTGCGAAGTCGTCCTGGGTTTTGATCTCGGATGGATCGAACTCGGTACCTAAGGTATCTTCGATCACGCTCTTGTTGTAGATAATACCGCGGCCCTCGATACAGAGTGGGAAGCTGTAAACCTTTCCGTTGATTTTGGTCAGGTACTCTTCTGCCTCACCGGTCCATGCTTCATTGCTTAAGTCGGCTGCTTTTTCCTCTGCCAGCGCAATGACATCGGTCGTATCCAGAATGGAAAGTGTCGGCGGGTTTCCGGAATTGTAGAGGCTGACTACTTTGGTATAAGGAGAATCGCCGTCCGTTACCGGCATGATCTCAATATGTACGCCTGCTTTCTCCTCGAACACTTTTGCAATCTCTTCCAGTGCTGTCTGGATTTCTGCTTTTGTGTTCATGATGACGATACTCGTTCCGGAAAGCGACGTATCGTACTGGAAGGTATCGGTGGTCATGTCGATCGGCACTTCTTCTTTTACTGCGTTCGGGTCATCCGGATCGCTTGCGAAGCCGAAGGTGCATCCGGTCAGTGCAGAAGTAAGAAGCACGCCGGACATTCCAAGAGCTGCCGCCCTGGCACTAAATTTCTTTCTCATCACAATTCCTCCTGTTATCTCTGGACAGCGGGTCCTGTCCTTCGTTTTGTGTAACCGGTCAAGTAACCGGTTACTTTCGTTGTCTTTATCATAGCATTGACAGTGGGTTTCGTCAATATTTTCTTTACTTTTCGTGATTTTCCATAATTTTGTTTTTGGCTTTTGTGGAACTTTTACAAAACCGGTTACTTAACCGATTCCCGCTTGTTCCGGCGGGCGAGAAATGTTATACTATATTCATATACTATTTGTTTTTTTTCTGAAAACTTACACGATTCACGCAACACTTTTGAAGGGAAGGACACTTGAACTTATGGCACGAAAAAAAAATGTAACCTTTAATGATATTGCACAGTACACGCATTTTTCCAAAACAACCATTTCCCGGTATTTCAACAACCCGGATTCCCTGACACTGGAAAATCAGCAGATCATTTCCGATGCACTGGATAAACTGAACTATAAAGAAAACAAAGTGGCAAAAATCCTCGCGAACGGACAGACCGAATTTGTCGGCGTCCTGATCCCGAGTCTCTCCATGAACTACTATTCCGAGATGCTGAATCAGATTCTTGCTTCTTATGAAAAATATGGCTATAAATTCCTCGTCTTCGCCGGAAACGGCCACGGCGAGACGGAGCGCCGCTACATTCAGGAGCTGATGTCGTACAAAATCGAGGGCCTCATCGTCCTCTCCCATACACTCTCCTCCCGCGAACTCTCCAATCTGCAGATCCCGGTCGTTGCAATTGAGCGCGAAGACCAGTTCGTCAGCAGTGTCAATACAGACAACTACCTCGGCGCGTACGAAGCGACTTCGCTTCTGATTCATAACCACTGTGATGTCCTGATTCATCTGAACTCACCGACCAAAGAAAATGTTCCTGCCTACCGCCGTCTCACCGGTTTCCAGGATGCCTGTGTAAAGGCCGGTGTACCGCACGAGGTTATCATTCGGGATTTCGGACTCTCCTATCAGGAAGCCGCAGCACCGATGCAGGAAATCTTTGACAACATCGAACAAAAATATGCCGGTCATAAAAAGGGCATCTTCCTCTCCAACGATGATCATGCCAATATTCTTTTAAATCTTCTGATCCGCAAATACCATACCCTGCCGGACGATTACGAACTCATCGGCTTCGACGGTGCGCCGATTTCCGAGCAGGCTATCTATCCGATCAGCACTGTCGGCCAGCAGATTGACCAGATTGCAGGCGAAGCTGTTTCCCTTCTGGTCTCCCAGATGCAGGAACGTAAAAAACGCCACCCGGTGCCGCTTGCCGAGCCGGTTCACAAGACCGTTCCGCCGCTTCTGATCCGGCGTCAGACGACCACTTGATTTTATCGAAAAAAGTGCCATCCACCTGCGGACTGTGTGCCCTGCAGTTTGTGGATGACACTTTTCTTATCTTCTTACTTTTTAGTTCTGTCCGTAATAAGCATTTGCGCCATGCTTGCGGTAATAGTGCTTATCCTGCAGCTCCTGCGGTGCCGGCTGGATTCTCGGATTGATGGTCTCAGCGCGGTATGCCATTTTGGCAACCTCTTCGAGGACAACAGCATTGTGAACAGCCTCATGCGCATCTTTGCCCCAGGTGAACGGTCCGTGGTTCTTGCAGAGAACAGCCGGAACGGCTTTTACATCTTTTCCCATCCGTTTGAACTCATTGACGATCAGATGGCCGGTGTTTTCCTCGTATGCCTCGTCAATCTCTTCTTTTGTCAGGCAGCGCAGGCACGGTACTTCACCGTAGATGTAGTCTGCATGGGTTGTTCCGTAGCACGGAATGCTTCTTCCCGCCTGTGCCCAGCTTGTCGCATAGGAGGAATGGGTGTGAACAATGCCGCCGATCTCCGGAAATGCTTTGTACAGCTCCAGATGGGTCGGGGTGTCAGAAGACGGACGGTAGCGTCCTTCTACTTTGTTTCCGTTCAGATCCATGACAACCATATCGTCCGGTGTCAGCAGGTCGTAATCCACGCCGCTTGGTTTGATGACGAACAGACCGCTTTCCCGGTCAATCTCGCTGACATTTCCCCAGGTAAAGGTAACCAGTCCGTATTTTGGAAGAAGCATGTTGGCTTCGTATACTCTTTTTTTCAGCTCTTCTAACATTGTGTTGTCCTTTCTGTCTTTCCCAAACGATGGTTCATTTTAAGCTCTCTACTGCTGCACGCTCAATCGGCAGGCCTTTTTTGTAGCGGTCGGTGAATACTTCAAATCCAGCGACGTCTGCTGGGTCCGGATCCATCTTGGTTCCGGCATTTCCTGCGAAGACTTTTGCATCGAGGTAATCCTCGAGTGTTTCATTCTCTTCTTTGTTGATCATATAAGAGGCCAGCAGTGCGATGCCCCAGGCTCCGCCCTCTCCTGCTGTCTCCATGACGGAAACCGGTGCGTCGATGGCACCTGCGAGGATCTTCTGGCCGACACCTTTTGTCTTGAAGAGACCGCCGTGGCCGAGAATCTGGTCGACCTGCACATGCTCCTCTTTCATCAGGATGTCAAGGCCGACTTTCAGGGCGCCAAGGGAAGTAAACAGGTTGACTCTCATAAAGTTTGCCAGATTGAATTTCGCATCCGGAGTACGTGCGAAGACAGGACGACCCTCGTTGAAACCGGTTACGTGCTCGCCGGAGAAGTAGTTGTAGGCAAGGAGTCCGCCGCAGTCTGCGTCGCCCTCCAGGGCTTTGTTGTACAGCTTGCCGAACAGATCATTCGTGCTGATTTCCATGCCGAAGGTCTGCGCAAATTCACGGAAGAGATTGACCCATGCATTCAGATCAGAAGTACAGTTCTGGCAGTGCACCATGGCAACCGGATGACCGGACGGGGTTGTTACCATATCGATCTCCGGGTATACTTTGGAGAGGTTCTTCTCCAGAACGATCATAGCAAAAACGGAAGTTCCGGCAGACACGTTTCCGGTTCTGACGCGGACGCTGTTTGTTGCTGCCATACCTGTTCCGGCATCGCCCTCCGGCGGGCAGAGCGGAATGCCTGCTTCCAGATTTCCGGACACGTCGAGAAGTGCGGCACCTTCTTTTGTCAGAACACCGGCATTGTCACCTGCAGTCAGAACGTGCGGCAGAACATCGAGTGCTTTCCATGAATATGCTTTGTCTGCGACTGCCTCGTCAAATTTGGCGACCCTATCGGCAAAGTAAGTGTTGGTTTCAGAATCGATTGGAAAGATTCCAGATGCCTCGCCGACACCAACGACACGCTCGCCGGTCATTTTCCACTGAATGTATCCGGCAAGGGTTGTCACGTAGTCGATATCTGCCACATGCGGCTCACCGTTTAAGATTGCCTGATACAGATGGGCGATAGTCCATCTCTGCGGGATGTGGAATCCGAAAAGATCGGTCAGCTTCTCGCTTGCTTCTTCTGTGATATTGTTTCTCCAGGTGCGGAACGGCACAAGGAGGTTTCCTGCTTTGTCAAATGCCATATAGCCGTGCATCATGGCACTGAAGCCGATGGCTCCGACGCGGGTCAGGGTGATGTCGTATTTTTCTTTGACATCAGCTGCCATTTTGGTATAGGCATCCTGCAGGCCCGTCCAGATGTCCTCGAGGGTGTAGGTCCACACGCCGTTGTCGTAGCGGTTTTCCCACTCGTGATCTCCGGATGCGATCGGGGCGTTGTCTGCGCCGATCAGGACGGCTTTGATTCTGGTTGAGCCGAACTCAATACCAAGTGCTGTTCTCTGTTCGAGGATTGCTGTTTTTGCATCCATTCCCATTGTTTGTTTTTCCTCCTTAAAATAATATGGTTAATTACATCCAATCATAGACAAGTGTGTTTAGCTTGCATTCTCAAACCAATAGATTTTTGAATATTTCCATAGTAATTTGCACTTTCTCGCATTAACTTTTTTACAATGTTTTGTTGGGCTTTGAAAATTAATCGCTTTTTGTTCCGGGTATAGTGCTGTTA
>NZ_CDRRUH010000005.1:0-80019 GCF_977045365.1 Fusicatenibacter sp. | reverse complement strand
TGTCGATGAGAAAGAAAAGGTTTGTAGTAAGCTTGCGTCCAATTAAGTACTTGGAAGAACTTTTAGAAGCTTAAAAAAACTGGAAAAGCAGAATTGGTATTAGATAGTTATTCATGCGTTTGTCGTGGCCGTAAAGAAATTTGGATTGTACCACGGAAAAGAATGTGCTATAATCATAGAATGTTCTTGACCATGACATAAGGTCATCCTTTATAATAAAGACAGAAACCCAAAAGAAAAGTTCATAAAAAGAGTTTCAGAAAAAGAAAGAGAGGAACAAAAAATGGGAAAAATTAATGTAGAAACATGCGAAATCGAAGGATTAAAAGTTATCACACCAACCGTATTCGGGGATGAGCGCGGTTATTTTATGGAAACCTACAATTACAATGATTATAAAGCAGCAGGAATTGATCAGGAGTTTGTACAGGACAACCAGTCCAGCTCCAAAAAAGGCGTTTTAAGAGGCCTTCATTTCCAGATTAACTATCCGCAGGATAAGCTGGTCCGCGTGGTCAGCGGTGAAGTATTTGACGTGGCTGTAGACCTTCGTCCGGGCTCTGAAACCTACGGAAAATGGTTCGGCGTTCTGCTTTCTGCTGAGAACAAAAAACAGTTCTTTATTCCGAAAAATTTTGCGCACGGCTTTATCGTACTGTCTGATTCCGCAGAGTTCGCTTACAAATGCACCGACTTCTATCATCCAAACGATGAGGGCGGCCTGGCATGGAATGATCCGGAGATTGGTGTAGAATGGCCGATGCCGGAAGGAATGACCGTAGAAGATCTGACCATCTCAGAGAAGGATCAGAAGTGGGGCGGAATCAAAGAGTTAAAGAAGTAAAACAGGAGAAATGACGAATGTCGAAGAAAAAAACAATACTGCTGGCAGTGTGTGCCGTTCTGGTTGTGCTGCTGAATGTGGTAATACTGACGCACAAAGCTCCAACGGATGGACCGGTGGAACTTCAGATGAAGGTTCAGTCGGATCTTACCGACCAGATTAAGGTATATTTCACCCCGAACGATTTTTACAACGAAGAGATGACGGATGATTACACGTATGTGAATCAGTATCCGAACGGTACGATGGATGAAGAAAAAGAAGTTTCCCTTACCATCGACAGTTCTGCAAAGAAGCTCCGTATAGACTTCGGCGTGCAGCCAGGAACCTTTATGGTACGCGATGTGAAGCTGAAATACCGCAGCACCGATCTGGAGATCCCGCTGGAAACTCTGATGCAGGCAGAAAACCATGATATGGCTTCCATGAAAATCGAAAAGGATGCGGACGGAAACGAAGTTCTGGTGATGAAAACTGAAAATGCCGATCCGTATCTCGACATGGATCTTGATCAGAGCGTCATCCATGACAGCTATGCGGCACATGCGGCAAAGATGAACTGGATTAAAATCCTGACAGCAGTCATTCTTCTGGATGGAGCGTGTCTCGTTCTGTTCCGGTACAGAGAAAAAGTGCTGGCGCTTCCAATCGAGCTTGTTCAGAACAGAAGATTAATCTTTTCTCTTGCGAAAAATGATTTTAAAACGAAATATGCAGGCTCTTACCTCGGTATCGTATGGGCGTTTATTCAGCCGATCGTTACCGTCCTGGTTTACTGGTTCGTATTCCAGGTGGGACTGAAGAGCCCGGGAGCAAATGGATTTCCGTTTGTTCTCTGGATGATTGCAGGTCTGGTTCCGTGGTTTTTCTTTTCGGACGTACTGAATGCCGGCACGAATGCACTGCTGGAATACAGCTATCTGGTAAAGAAGGTTGTATTCAAAATCAGTATTCTGCCGATGGTAAAAGAGATTTCGGCGCTGTTTGTCCATTTATTCTTTGTGGCATTCATGGTTTTCCTGTATAGCTGCTATGGATATTTCCCGGATCTCTACTTCCTGCAGCTTTTGTATTATTCATTCTGCGTATTTGTATTCTCCCTGGGAATCTGCTATGCGACATGCGCGATTGTTATTTTCTTCCGCGATCTGTCGCAGATTATCAGCATTGTTCTGCAGGTCGGCGTCTGGGTTACCCCGATCATGTGGAATATTGACCAGGTAAGTATGCCGTCCTTTTTATTAAAACTGCTGAAGCTGAATCCGTTTTTCTACATTGTACAGGGTTATCGTGACAGCCTGATCAACAAGGTGTGGTTCTTTGAGCATTTTGATCTGACCCTTTATTTCTGGATTGTCACCTTCGTACTGTTCGGAATCGGCACTATTATCTTCAAACGTCTGAAAGTACATTTTGCAGATGTTCTCTAACAAAAACAGGAAAAGCGTGCCGGAAGTTTTTAAATTTCCGGCACATTTTGGAAAAAAAGAAATAAGAGGTACAAAAAAAGAATGAACGATAATGCAATTACCGTGGATCATGTGAGCAAGCTGTATAAGCTGTATGATAAACCGTCTGACCGCTTCAAGGAGGCGATGGGACTGACAAAAAAGAAGCTGTATCGCGAGCATTATGCACTGCGGGATGTGAGCTTTGATGTAAAACGTGGAGAATCCATCGGTATCATTGGTACAAACGGTTCCGGAAAATCCACGATGCTGAAAATTATTACCGGCGTTCTGAATCCGACAGAAGGCCAGGTGAATGTAAACGGAAGAATTTCCGCCCTCCTGGAATTGGGAGCCGGATTTAACGGAGAATATTCAGGAATTGAGAACGTTTATCTGAATGGAACAATGAATGGTTTCTCAAGAGAGGAAATCGATGCAAGAATGGATGATATCCTGCGTTTTGCGGATATCGGTGAATTCGTCAATCAGCCGGTAAAAACGTACTCCAGCGGTATGTTTGTCCGTCTGGCTTTTGCCGTTGCCATTAACATTGAACCGGAGATCCTGATTGTCGATGAGGCACTTTCTGTCGGAGATGTTTTCTTCCAGGCAAAATGCTTCCGCAAATTCGAAGAGTTCCGGGAAATGGGAAAAACACTGCTGATGGTAAGCCATGACCTGAGCAGTATCAGCAAATATTCCGATAAAGTGATTCTGCTGAATCAGGGTACTATGGTCGATAAGGGAGAACCGAAATATATCGTTGATCTCTACAAACGTTTCCTGGTACACCAGGAGGGAGACCCGGAGGCAGAGAAAAAACAGAAGGAAGCAGCTGCCGCGGCAGCACCGGGAGAGCAGGAGTCAGCGAAAAAAGCAGCCGAAGAGCAGAAAGAACAGGAAGTTGCAGGACTTGCCTTAGATGGCGGAAGCGGATTCCGGATGAATCCGAACGTACTGGAGTACGGAGAAAAACGGGCAGAAATTACCGGTGTTGCAATTTACGATGAAAAAGGACTCTGCACGAACACGCTGGAAAAAGGAACACGGTTCCGGATTGTCATGCAGGTGAAATTCCACGAGGAAGTACAGGAACCAATCTGTGCGTATACCGTCAAGGATGCCCGCGGAACAGAAATCACCGGTACGAACACCATGTATGAGCAGAGTGACATCAAACCGAAAAAGCCGGGCGATGTGATTACCGTCACCTTTGAACAGGAGCTGAATCTTCAGGGAGGAGAATATCTGCTGTCCTTTGGCTGTACCGGATACCGGGATGCAGATTTTCACGTATACCACAGACTGTACGATGCCTGCAGCTTAACGGTAGTTTCCACAAAGAATACAGTGGGATTTTTTGATATGAATTCGAAAGTAACGATAGAAGAGTGAGAGGGTACTTATGCAGGAGAGAATCGGTAACATTGAACTGGATTACACGTATTACCCGGGAGAGGACATTTACAGCGACGGACCCATTGAAGACGAACTCCTGGAAATTGCAAAGAGCTGTACAGAGGAAGAACTGAATGCCGAAATTGCCAGAAGAAAGAGCTGGCCGGTGCTGTACCATTTTTCACACATCCGCCAGAATATTCTGGAGTGGGTGCCGTTTCAGAAAACGGACAGAGTTCTGGAGATTGGTTCGGGCTGCGGTGCCATCACGGGTGCCATTGCGCAGAAGGCCGGATCGGTTACCTGTATCGATCTTTCCAAAAAGAGAAGCTATATCAATGCCTACAGAAACCGTGCATATGACAACATCAATATCCTGGTGGGAAACTTCCAGGATATTGAGGAAAATATGGACGAATGCTACGACTATATCACCCTGATCGGGGTGTTTGAATATTCAAAAGGATATATTGGCACGGATGATCCTTATGTGGAGATGATCCGCAGAATCAAGAGACATCTGAAGCCGGGCGGACAGATCCTGATTGCAATTGAGAACAGGCTGGGACTGAAATATTTTGCAGGATGCACGGAAGACCATACAGGTGTCTTTTTTGACGGCATCGAGGATTATCCGAATCTGCAGGGGGTACGGACGTTCTCGAAAAAAGAGCTGCAGGAAATCATTGACCGGGCAGGAGAGTTTGAGACAAAATTTTATTACCCGTACCCGGATTACAAATTCCCGCTGACGATCTATTCCGACGAATATCTTCCAAAGTGCGGGGAGCTGAAGCTGACCGCCTACAATTATGACCGTGCGAGAATGGAACTGTTTGATGAGACGAGGGTGGCAGATACGTTGATTTCCAATGGACTGTTTCCGGAGTTCTCCAATTCCTTTTTTGTACGGGTGAAATGGGGGGAAGCGTAACATGGGCCGAAAAACAGAAGAAATTCTTTATATCAAATATGCCAATGAAAGAAACCGGGAATTTGCCGCACGGACCGAGATTTTAGAGGATACCGAAGGAAACCGCAGTGTGAGAAAAACACCGCTGTACCCGGAGGGAAAGGCGCATGTGGCAGGTCTTGTGGAAAAATACCACAGACTGGAGCCGGATTATGAAAAAGTCGGACTGTTCTGCAACCGCGCGGAAGCAGACGGCAATGCGGTACGGCTGGAATACCTGACCGGGGAGTCGTTAGAAGAGCATCTTGATACGCTTCTGGATCACAAAAAGACAGAAGAGGCGGAAAAACTGCTGAAACAGTATATCGAAAAGATCCAGGTACTTCCGGGACAGGAAAACTTTCACATGACAGAGGAATTCAGAAAAGTGTTCGGGGAAGCGGAAAGTCTGGAAACCATGGCTGCTGTCTCAAACGCCAACATCGACATGGTATGCCAGAATGTGATGATGGATGCGGACCGCTGGACGATGATTGATTACGAGTGGACTTTTTTCTTCCCGGTTCCGACGGCATTTCTCGTATACCGTGTGCTGCACTACTATCTGGAGACACATGGAAAGCGCAGCGTTCTGGATAAGGAAGCACTGTACACCTGGGCCGGCATTACAAAAGAACAGCGGGAAACCTTCCATGAAATGGAACATCATTTCCAACAGCATCTGACCTCAGGCCATGTTCCGATGCGTGAGATGTACGGGGCAATCAGTCCGGGAACGTATCCGGTGCGCCATCTGGTCACGAAAGAACAGATCCGCAGAGGACAGGAACGCATGCAGATTTTCTTTTCGGATGAAAACGGATTTCGAGAGGAAAGAAGCGTTTACTATAAACTGGAAAACGGCGAATTCCATGGAACGATAGAAATTCCGGAGCACACCGAGGAGATCCGCCTGGACCCGTGCGACGGAATGGGACTCTGCCAGATTGAGGAGCTTTCCTTTGATGTGGGAACGATAGGTGAGATCATCACTTCAGATGGAATCACGGAAGACGGGGAAATTTACCTGATGAATGCAGTGGATCCGCAGCTTTATCTTGGCAGGGTTCCGGAAGGAGCAAAAACTCTGACCGTTCATCTGCATGTGACAGTAACGGAAGCAGATTCCGTGAAAATCAATGAAGCGGCCGGAAAACTGCTGAAAAACAGAGGAAAGAGACTGCGGAAAGAGAAAGAAAAACGGAGACAGGCAGAGGCACAGCTTGCAGAGAAGGCAGAAGAACTTTCCCGTCTCCAGGCAGAACTGGCACAGAAAACAGCGAAAATCGAAGAGATGGAACAGACGAAGGTCTGGAAGCTATACAGAAAGTATCGCACGATACGCGAAAGGAATTAAGAAATTCATGGGAGTTATTTATTCATCAGTTGATGCACAAGACTATACAACGGACAAGAATGGTACCCTGACCTTAAGCGGATGGAGAGGCTCAGAGAATGCCGGAGAGATTACGATGACCTGTCTGGCAGACGAAACAGAGGTTTCCACGGCAGAATTTTCCACCCATAAAAGAGAAGATGTATTTCAGATCTGCAAAACACTTTCGAAAGAAGACAGCAATGTGGGTTTTGAACTGACGATTACAGGGTTAAATCCGCTGATGGAACAGTATCAGAACATTCGTATCATCTGCCGTCAGGGGAAAAATGAAAAGACAGTCTGGGAAAAGCCGATGGCGGAGCTGAAAAAGGAAGTCGGAGCGCGCACGCTGATCCGAAGAATCGATGATATCCGAAGACGGGGAAGCCAGATGGTGGTATCCGGCTGGATCATCGACTATCTGCAGGAAAACCGGATCAAAGTACAGGATGGTCACGGAAAACCGGTGCCGTACGAGATGAAACAGATGGCAAGACCGGACGTCTGCGAAGCGTACAAATTGAAAGACATCAAGGCGTTTGGATTTGAAGTATCTGTTGCGTGCAAGGATCTGAAAAATCAAATGTTTACCGTTTGCTTTGAGAATGAAATGACGGTAAAAGAGACAACCGTTGATGTGAAAAAATACGACTTTGAGAACTCTCCGCGCGGCCGGATGATGCAGACCTTAAGCCTGTCCAGAAGAAAAGAAAACAGGAAGATCATCCGTGAAAAAGGATTTTCTTATTTTGTAAAATTTGTGCAGGATCAGATGGACGTAGAGCAGGAAGATTATGAGGCATGGTTAAGAGCGCATCAGCCAAATCCAAAAGAACTGAAAAAGCAGCGAAAAACAAAATTTGCGTATGAGCCGAAGATCAGCATCGTTATTCCGCTTTTTAATACACCGATCCGCTATCTGGATGAGCTGCTGGTGTCCATCACATCCCAGACGTATGCAAACTGGGAGCTCTGCCTGGCAGATGGAAGTACGAAAAAAGAGGTTGGTGACTTTATCCGCCAGAAATATGGAAAAGAGAAGAGAATCAGATACCAGAAGCTGGAAGAGAACAAGGGAATTGCCGGAAACACGAATGCGGCAGTTGCCATGGCAGACGGCGATTATGTGATGCTGTGCGACCATGACGACCTGGTTGCTGTCAACGCACTGTACGAGATGGTATCCGTCCTGAATGAGGATCCATCCACCGATATCGTCTACACCGATGAGGATCTGGTAAACAGCGACACGACCATGTATTTTTCCCCGCGATTTAAACCGGACTTTAACTTTGACTTTCTCCGTTCGATCAATTATATCTGCCATATTTTTATGGTGCGTAAGACAATTCTCGATGAGGTTGGATGCTTCCGTGAAAACTTCGACGGAGCGCAGGACTTCGATTTTATTCTGCGGTGCTGTGAGAAAACGACAAAGATTGCCCATATCCCGAAGATTTTGTATCACTGGAGAAGCCATGAAAATTCTACAGCAGGAAACCCGGACAGCAAGCAGTATGCGATCGACGCCGGAAAACGTGCGCTTGAGGAGCATTATGCCCGTCTCGGCATTGATGCCGAGGTGCGCTACACCGGCATTTTCATCATGTTTGAGTCTGTGCTGAAGGTCAAAGACAATCCGAAGGTATCGATTCTGATCCCGAGTAAGGATCATGTGGAGGATCTGGACAAATGTATCACATCGATCGAGGAAAAATCGACCTGGAAGAATTTTGAGATCATTGTCATTGAGAACAACAGTGCTGAGCAGGATACCTTTGCTTATTATGACCAGATCCAGCTCCGCTATCCAAATGTACAGGTGGTTTACTGGAAGAAGGGCTTCAACTATTCTGCAATCAACAATTACGGTGCATCATTTGCAACGGGTGACTACTACGTTCTGATGAATAACGATATCGAAGTAATCACACCGCAGTGGATGGAGTACATGCTGGGTTACTGCCAGAGAGAGAATACCGGAATGGTCGGCGCCAAGCTGTATTATCCGGACGACACGGTGCAGCATTGCGGTGTTGTTATCGGTGTGGGCGGTTTTGCCGGTCATATCCTGACGAGAACGGGAAGAGAAGACATCGGCTACTTTGGACGGCTGAAGGCTATTCAGGATATCAGTGCGGTAACGGCTGCCTGCCTGATGATCAAAAAAACAACGTTTGATGCGATTGACGGACTCGATGAAGAGTTCCAGGTAGCACTGAACGACGTGGATCTCTGCCTGAAGGTACGGGCACACGGAGAACTGGTGGTACAGAACCCGATGGTGGAAATGTATCATTACGAGTCAAAGTCCCGCGGAATGGAAGACAGCAAAGAAAAACATGAGCGCTTCAAACGGGAGATCGCCAGATTCCGCACAAAATGGGCAGATATTCTGGAAAAGGGAGACCCGTATTATAATCCGAATCTGACTCTGATGTACGATGACTGCAGAATCCGTGGAAAACACGAACATTTTGACATCATTGATGAGATTGAAGGAGGACACTGATGGCCGAGGATATTTTTGAGGTAAAAAGAGAACGGTTTGATCTGCTGCGTCCAGAAATTTATTTATTACAGGGAACGTGGCCTGAGGGCTATCGCGTGGAAGCATATCTGAAAAAACAGCAGATTCCAGGGGAGATAATGCCGTGGGATTATGTGAGCGTGCTCGACCGCGTTGCAACACATGAGGGGACCAAAAGAGTAACGGTAAGCCTTACCATGCCGGAGAAAATTGAGCCGTCTGGAAAGCTGGTCATCTATGCAGCACGCGGTGACAAGAAGATCAAATGGTTTGAGATCGGGGCGAAAGAACTGGCCCGCCGTCAGAACAGACCGTATTTTTTCATTGATGAGCAGAAAACACTTCGGGACGAAGAAATCTGCAGAATCCGCGGCTGGGTTGTTTCTGATCAGCCGGTCAGAATCGCAGTTTACGATGAAAAGAAAAAGAAAATCTCCTGTGAGATCAAACGGAACAAGCGCCTGGATGTTGCGGAGATGATCACAGAGACCCAGATAGAGCCGGAATGCGGCTTTTATATGGAGGTTCCGATTCGGGGAAGAAAAGTGATTTATCTGGTGTTTCATGACGGTAAGGAAAAAGCAGTTTATCCGATCGACCAGCGTTCCGTGATGATTGCGGCAGAAAAAGTGAGAATGTACACCAGAAAAGGCCGGCGTTATCTGCAGAACCATGGCACAGCCGAACTGATGGAAAAAGCGCTTCATAAAATTAAGAGCATGCGTCATGCGCCGGTGGATTACGGAAAATGGCTTCCGAAGCATCTGCCGGACAAAACAGAGCTGGAACGCCAGAGGAAAACAAAATTTGCAAAAGAGCCGAAATTCAGCATCGTTGTGCCGCTGTATAAGACCCCGGTGGAATATCTGGAGCAGATGGTACAGTCGGTGAAGCAGCAGACCTATCCGAACTGGGAGTTGGTTCTCTCCGACGGAAGCGGAAAGGATTCCCCGTTAAAAGCAGTGCTGGCGCGCATGGCAGCTGAGGAGCCGCGCATCCGCGTGGTGGAAAATGAGAAAGCGCTGCAGATTTCCGAGAATACGAACGCGGCGATGGAACAGGCAGCCGGTGATTACTTCGTCTTTATGGATCACGACGATATGCTGACGGAGCATGCCCTGTATGAGTGTGCTGCCGTTATCAACAAGACACCGGAAGCGGATGTGATTTATTCCGACGAGGATAAGATGTCAATGGACGGACATAAGTTCTTCCAGCCGCATTTCAAACCGGATTTCAATCTGGATCTGCTCTGCACGGTCAACTATATCTGCCATCTGTTTGTGGCAAAAAGAGAGCTGGTGGAAAAGGTCGGTATGCTCCGCAGTGAATTTGACGGTGCCCAGGACTACGATTTTATCTTCCGGTGTACCGAAGAAGCGGAGAAGATCTGTCATATTCCAAAGATTTTATATCACTGGAGATGCCATGAGGATTCCACTGCAGAAAATCCGGAGAGCAAGCAGTATGCATTTGAAGCCGGAAGAAGAGCGATTGAAGCGCATTATCAGAGAAAAGGCATCCATGCAACGGTAGAGAACGGTGAGTTCCTCGGCCTGTACCGGACGAAATACATTCTCGATGAAAAGCCGCTGATTTCGATTATTATTCCAAATAAGGATCACATCGATGATCTGGACCGCTGCGTGCAGTCGATTTTGAAAAAATCCAGCTATCCAAATCTGGAGTTTATTATTGTGGAGAACAACAGCACGGAGGAGAAGACCTTTGCGTACTATGAGAAACTGCAGAAAGAGTGCGGCAAGGCTCATGTGTGCTATTACAAAGGAAACTTCAACTATTCCAAAATCAACAATTTCGGTGTACAGTACGCAAAAGGAGAGTATCTGCTGCTGCTGAACAACGATACCGAGATGATTAATGATGACTGCATCGAAGAGCTGCTTGGCTACTGCACCCGCAGTGATGTCGGAATTGTCGGTGCAAGACTGTACTATGAGGATGATACGATTCAGCACGCCGGTGTTGTCATTGGCTTCGGCGGAATTGCCGGCCACTGCTTTGTACAGCAGCCAAGAGGAAACACGGGATACTGTCACAGGATCATCTGTGCACAGGATTACAGTGCCGTAACGGCAGCGTGCATGATGGTGAAACGAAGCGTCTTTGATGAGGTCGGCGGACTGACCGAAGAGCTTGCAGTGGCGTTTAATGATATCGACTTCTGCATGAAAGTACGGCAGAAGGGATACCTTGTCGTTTACAATCCGTATGCGGAGCTGTATCATTATGAGTCAAAGTCAAGAGGACTTGAGGATACGCCGGAGAAACTGGAACGTTTCCACAAGGAAATCCGTACTTTCGAGACGAGATGGCCGGAGATTATGAAAAACGGAGATCCGTATTATAATCCGAACTTATCTCTGGAGACGCAGGATTTCTCATTGAAACGCCTGTAATACCAGAATAGTACTCGAAAAGGAAAAAAGAGAATGGAACAAAATACAAAGAAACAGGAAAGACGGTTGGAAATGGTTTTTCTTCTGGCAGTTTTTCTTACCATCCTGATGTGGGCGATGGTGCAGCCTTTTAATGCATCGCCGGATGAAGCCATGCGCTATCAGATTGTGGATTACATCATGCGCCACGGAAAACTTCCCGTGGGTTATGATGCAGAGATCCGCGATCCGAACTGGGGAATTTCTTATGCGTTTTATCCGATTACAACGTATATTGCAGGAGCCGTATTTGGAAAAATTGCAACATTGTTTTCTAGTTCCGGCATGGCGCCGATTTACGGTGCCCGGCTGGTCAATGTGATTTTGGGGACAATTACCGCAGGGCTGAATCTTAAGATCGGAAAAATGCTGTTCGAGAAGCGGATGGCATGGTTTTATACCATTCTGATCTGCTTTCTGCCTGGTACGATTTTCTTTAACTCGTATGTCAACATGGATGCACTGGGACTGTGCGCTTCTTCGTGGATCGTCCTCTGCTGGTGCAAGGCAGTTAAGAACGACTGGAGTGTGAAACTCTGCGTGGAACTGGGGGCGGCGATTTCGTTCTGTGCACTGTCGTACTTTAATGCCTACGGCTATATTCTGTGCAGTATCCTGTTTTTCTGCACGACGATGCTGCTCTGCGGAAGAAAAAAATGGGATGTAAAGCGGATGATTCAGCTGGGACTTGTTGTGACGGCCGTCGTTGCCGTGCTGGCCGGCTGGTGGTTTATCCGGAATGCCGTTCTGTATGATGGAGATTTTATCGGACGGAGTACCTGTGCAAAATACGGTGAAATGTATGCGGCACCGGGTTTCACAAATGAGACGAAGATTCTTCCAAAACGGATGGATATGACGATCTGGGATATGTACATGTGGATTCCGGGAGAATGGCAGTACAACTGGCTGGTGACGGTGCTGGTCAGCTTTATCGGTGTTTTCGGTTATATGAATGTGTTCCTGGCAAAGATCTGGTATAAGATTTACATCGCCGGATTCGGTATCGGTATTCTGGCTTCCATTCCGCTCTGGAAAAAAATGGTGCGGATCAGAAAGCAGGAAGAAGCCGTAGAACGCACAGAGGAAACGGAAGAGGAAGAGATTACATACCTGGTCGTAAAAAAAGAGAAACGATGGAGCCGGGAAGCATTGTTCCACATTTCCATGGCAGTTGCGATGGTGATTCCGTTTATCCTGCTGACGATTTACGCCTACTCTTCTGACTTTCAGGCACAGGGACGGTACATCCTGCCGATGATCCTTCCGTTTATGTATCTGGTCACGAAAGGAATCAATGTATTGCTGAAACGTCTGGTAAAAAAAGAAACAGTAAGGAAGTGGATTGTCCGGATCGTGGAGGGAGTTTATATTGCTTCTGCGTATGCCGTGTACTTCCTGGTTTTTCTGCCGCTGTATCGGTAAAAACAGACAGAAAGATACAAACAGAAAAAAGACAGATCTGAATGGAGTTGCTTTTCGGGTCCGTCTTTTTTTGTTAAAGAAGAAGCTGGAAAATGTAAGAAAAATGTAAAAAAATATTGCAATGCAGGGGAAGTCTGTGCTATCGTAGGAAAGAACGTGTAAATCGAAAAGAAAAACAGAAAGAGAAAGGAAGCGTGAAAACAAGGCAACATGGAAACAAAAGAAGAGAAAAAACCGAAAAAAGCGATGCAGGTGCTGAAGAAAACAGGAATTGTATTGCAGTATGTCATCGTATTTCTTGCTATCCTGATTACATCCAGTATTCTGTGGATGTTCCGGACCTGGACCAGCCTGAATATGAACGAGCTGATGTTTCACCTGCAGTCGCCGATCGAAGGAACCGACATGGGGATTATCAAGAGTTATATCGTATCCTGCATGCTGGTTTCGATCGTACTTACCGCAGTTCTGGTTTTTCTTTACATAAAAATCAAAAACAGACGACGCATTGTTCTGGGAATCAGTCTTGGCGGCATGATCTGCATTGCGGCTGTTACGATCGGATATATGTGGGAGCGTCTTGGAATCACGGCCTATGCCAAAAACCAGACGACAAGCTCCAGCTTTATCGAAGATAATTACGTAGATCCTGATTCCGTTTCCCTGACTTTCCCGGAAAAAAAGAGAAATCTGATCTATATTTTCCTGGAATCGATGGAAAATACGTATTCCTCCGAAGAATACGGCGGAGCATTTCCGAAAAATACGATTCCGGAGCTGACCCAGCTCTCTCTGGAAAATGAAAATTTTTCCGGTGATCAGGAAACCTTAAACGGCGGAGTTCCACTGACGGGGGCCACCTGGACAGTGGGGGCCATGTTTGCCCAGACTTCCGGCCTTCCGCTGAAAATTCCGATTGAGGGAAACTCCATGAGTACCCAGAATGAGTTCTTTCCGGGACTTACGACACTTGGAGATATCCTTGATGATGCTGGATATGACCAGACCCTTCTGATCGGTTCCGACGGTACGTTCGGCGGAAGAAAACTGTATTTTGAAGAACATGGAAATTATGATGTCATGGACTACAATTACTGTGAGAAAAATGGTCTGATTCCGGAAGGCTACCGTGTATTCTGGGGCTTTGAAGATAAAAAACTGTTTGATATTGCAAAAGATACCCTGAAAGAGAAAGCGGCATCCGATGAACCGTTCAATCTCACGATGCTGACCGTTGATACTCATTTTGAGGATGGTTATCTGTGCGACGAGTGTGAAGACACCTTCGGCGATAATCAGTATGCCAACGTAATGGCGTGCTCAAGCAGGCGTGCGGCAGAATTTGTGAAATGGGTGCAGGAGCAGGATTTCTATGAGAATACAACGATCGTAATTTCCGGAGATCATCTGACCATGGACAGTGATTTCTGCGAGGATGTGCCAGATACGTACGAGAGAAAAGTGTTCACAACGTATATCAACGCGCCGGTACAGCCGGCTGATGACAAGTACCGGGAATATTCTACTTTTGATCAGTTTCCGACGACACTGGCCGCGCTTGGTGTTACGATCGAAGGAAACCATCTGGGACTGGGAACGAATCTGTTTTCCAATGAAATCACGCTCATTGAGAAATACGACAAAGATGTTGTAAACGATGAGCTGGAAAAACAGTCCGACTTTATGGATGAGCTGACGAAGAACATCAAAGAGGTAAAGAAAGAGGAAACATCCAGAAAGGACGATATGACAGAAAAGAAAGAACAGACGGAAACACCGGATCAGCCTCTGGCAGAGATCGAGGTAACACCATACGATTACCACAAGGGCTATTATACCATCACTGTACAGAATATTGTGCCGGATGACGTTCACACCGTGCGCTGCGCGATCTGGCAGGAAGAGGATCAGAGTGATCTGATCTGGTATGAGGCAGAGCATAGGAAAGATGGTTCCTATGTGGTAAACAGCATGGCAAGAGATTTCGGCTTTAAGACGGGCGAATATCAAATTCATGTTTACGGCGTCAACGATGATGGAGATCCGGTTCTTCTGGGCAGTTCCATTGGAGAAATTGTAAAATAAGAAAAGCATAAAAAATATCCCGCCCTCACCGGCGGGATATTTTTTATGGAAAGATTAACGGGAACATCGTTCTTTCCGGTAATAGAAGACGATGAACAGAAGAAAAATGAGAAACAGGATAGCGTCCGAACACGTATAGGCCAGTGCGGCACCCATCAGTCCCATGCTTTTTACGAGAACCGGAGAAAGCACAGTAGCGAAGAGACTGGCAAGACCAAAGCCCCAGAGCATGGCGTACTGATGACGCATGATGGTAAGAATCACCTGGTCGATGACGGCAAGGGCGAAGAAACCGCCGCCGATCAGAAGCACATCCAGGACGGCAGAATACGAATTCAGGTTCACGCCGAACACGATGGAGAGAACCGGACAGCCAAGGAACGCGCCGCCAAGAAGAATCACAAGAGAGATTCCAAGAGCGGCAAGGTGCATCAGAAAACAGTATTTCAAAAAAGCCTGATTCTTTTGCTTTTCCCACAGAACCGTGAGCTTTACCAGCACCGGCTGAAGAACGAATCCCACCAGCAGGTTGATGACAAAGCACGGCATGAACAGATACGTGTAATATGCCTGCATGGTACTGCTCAGATACGAGTCGATGGCATATTTCGGTGCATTTCCAAGGTAGATCAGCAGAAAAGCGCCGAGGCAGAGCGGAAAACATTCCACCAGAAGGCGGCCGATCGAAGCCAGGGAAAAAGACCGGACGGAAAAAGAAAAAGCACCTTTGGTAAGGAACAGAAGAAGGATCAGCACAAGTGCGGAAACAAGAATGGAAGCGAGGATAGCTGCCATAACACTTCCGGAAACTAGCAGAGTGACAAGAAATGCAGTGCAGTACGCAAAAACACGCAGAAAAAGAATCTTTCCGCTGATGTCGAGACGCCCGTTCCGCTGGAAGAAACCGCCGTACAGATCATCCACAGCATCGGTCACCTTCAGAAGACATAAGAAGACAACGATCAGTGCTTTTTCCATATAATAGCCTTTGGCAGCGACAAACAGAATCGTGATCACCATCATGGCAGTGCTCGTCAGAATACGGGAGCCGAGATAGGTGCCGAACTGGTACTTGTCTTTGATGTCGGTTGACTGAAAATTACGCATGCCGTAGTTTCCGATACACAGCATCATCTGCGCGGTTGAAAAGCCGAGCGAAAAAATACCGGCGTCCTCTGTGCCGGCGATTCTGGTGACAAACAGTAAAAGAATAATGGAGACGACAGAGTTCAGGCCGCTGGCCATCAGATTCCAGAAGACAGCAGCTTTTTCTGTTCCGCTCTTGGGATATAGTAGAAAGTTTTTCATAAAAGAATCTCCTGTAAACTTGTTTTTGGTATCATCTGGCATTTTACCATATCCCGTGAGTAATGTAAACCCGCTGGTATTCTTGACAAAAGACAGAAAATACATTAAAGTATACAAAGAGTTAATATGAGAAAAAATAATGTGAGGGTAGTTTTTATGCAGTATAAAGGATCAGATCATACATTTGTTATTTGCGCCTACAAGGAAAGTCCGTTTCTTGAGGAGTGCATCATGTCTCTGAAAAAACAAAGCATACGGTCTAATATTATTCTTGTTACATCAACACCGAATTCGCTGATACAATCTCTGACAGATAAATATGAAATCCCGTTTTACATCAACACAAAAGAAAAAGGAATTACGCAGGACTGGAATTTTGGCATGGAATGTGCCAAGACAAGCCTTGTCACGATTGCACACCAGGATGACACGTATGAGCTGCAGTATGTAGAGACGATGCTGCGCGAGGTCAACCGGGCAAAGCAGCCGCTTATTTTTTTCTCTAATTATGGAGAACTGCGCGAAGGAAAAAAGGTAGATGAAAACAAACTTCTGAAAGTAAAGCGCCTGATGCTGAAACCGCTGGAACTGTCAGGACTGTGGAACAGCATTTTTGTCCGCAGAAGAATTTTATCCCTTGGAGCACCGATCTGCTGTCCGTCCGTAACGTATGCGAAGCACAACCTGAAACTTCCGGTTTTCCAGGCGGGATTTCGAAGCTGTGAGGACTGGGAGGCGTGGGAAAAACTCTCCAGAGAAAAAGGTTCGTTTGTATACAGCAAGGAAATTCTGATGCATCACCGGATTCATGCAGGATCAGAAACCTCCATTATTCTCGGGGATTCTGCCCGAAAAGCGGAGGATTATCAGATGTTCTGTAAATTTTGGCCGAGATTTCTGGCGAAGATCCTGGTCAGAATCTATTCCACAAGTGAAAAATCAAACGAATTGGAGAAAAAATGAAAAATCTGATTATTATTCCTGCATACAATGAGCAGGAGAGTATTGAAAAGACGGTAGAAGACATCAAAGCAAATGCGCCGAGTTTTGATTATATTGTGGTCAACGACTGCTCAAAAGATAATACCGGAAAGATCTGTAAAGAAAAGAAATACAACGTCATCAATCTGCCGGTTAATCTTGGAATTGGAGGGGCGGTCCAGACGGGATACCGGTATGCATGGAAGAATGGTTATGAAACAGCTGTGCAGGTGGACGGCGACGGACAGCATGATCCGAAGTTTCTGGAAATGATGCTGACGTATCTGGAAAAAGAAAATGCCGATATGGTTATCGGATCCCGCTTTATCACGAAAGAGGGCTTTCAGTCGTCAGGACTCCGCCGTGTGGGAATCCGGTATTTTACCTGGCTGATTCACCTTCTGACGGGAAAAACGATTACGGACCCGACATCTGGTCTTCGTATGGTAAATCGTTCCGTAATCCAGCAGTATGCGTCCTGTTACCCGAAAGACTATCCGGAACCGGAGAGTGTTGTGACAATCCTGAAGGAACGGAAAAGAGTAGAGGAAGTGTCTGTTATCATGCGGGAGAGAGCCGGAGGTGTTTCGTCGATTTCTCCGATGAAATCGGTTTATTACATGATTAAAGTTACACTTGCGATTCTGATGGAAAAAATACGATAAACGTACGATGAAAAAGAAAAAGACAACAAGGAGGAAACTATGCAAGTTCGGTTACAGATTGTATTCGGAATTGTCCTGCTGCTGTTCATGGCTGCGGTAGTTCATATGATCCGAAAAAGATACCTGGAAATTAAATATGCACTTTCCTGGTTCCTGACTCTGGTATTTCTGCTGATTGTGGATATTTTCCCAGGCATACTGACACATGTGACAAAATGGGTGGGTGTGGAACTGCCTTCCAATATGCTTTTTATTCTGGGATTCTGCTTTTTGATGGGAATTGTTTTGAATTTAACGGTAGCGCTGTCAAAGCTTTCTGTTCAGAATAAAACCCTGATTCAGGAAGTCGGGATGCTCGAAAAGAGGGTGCGGGAGCTGGAAGAAGTGAAGAACGAATAGAAAGGTGGCATTATGCAGGAGTGGTTGATCTGTCTTTTATTTTTGATGCCGATGCTGCTGGTGTCGGTTCCTGTTTCCAGAATGTGGGATTCTGAAGAAGTACGGAGAACGTTACAGAAGATTCCAAAGGCGGTGTTGTTTTTAGGAGAATGGATTGGTTCGACCATTGTCATTCTCCTGTTTTTACGGTTTGCGTCCGAATGGTGGTATGACTGTACGTTCAATATTTTCTACTGGGTGGTCGGAAATATCGCAGGAAGCATCTGGCTGATTTATCTGATCCAGATGTACAGGACTTTTCAGGATCGGCTGGATCTTGTCTTTGCACTGGTTATGATTCCGGTCGGAATCGCATTTACCTTTTTTATGCTGCCGGATTATGTGCCGGACGAACAGGCACATTTCCAGAGAGCCTATCTGGTATCGAATCTGAATCTGAAACCGCTGACCAATGTTTCGATCGACGCAGAATATGGAGTCCGGAAATTGTCGGATTACAAAAAGATTTTTACGTACTGTCATTTTAATTTCCATCCGGAATATCAGGTGCTGGAAGAGGCGGCAAACTATAATTTCCTGGTTTATGTCATTCCGGCCGTGGCGATCGGTCTTGGACGACTGCTGCATCTGTCAGTTTATACCTGTTACTATATGGGAAGAATGGCAAATCTGGCCATGTTTGTCGTGCTGATGTCGTATGCAATCCGCATCGTTCCAAAGGGCAAGAAGATTTTCTTTGTATTTTGCTTTAATCCGATGCTGATTCATCTGGTTGCGTCGTATTCTTCTGATGCGCTGGCCTGCAGCGTGTGCATTCTGACAGTTGCCAATTTTCTGTATCTGTATCAGAAAGAAGAAATCAGCAATTGGGATATCGTGATTACCATGACTCTGTTCTTTGTTCTGGCGATCATTAAATACGTGTACCTTCCGCTTTTCGGTATTTATTTTGCGGTTTTCCCGAAACTGTTCCGAATTTCAAAAAAGGGTGTGCTTACGCTGCTCGGTTCGATTACTGTTGGTCTGCTGTGCCTGCTTGCAGCAATGAAACTGGGAGCTTATGCAGAGACTCCTTCTGTGCAGCTGGAATATTTAGAGGCCAGAAGTGTGGACAGTACAGGGCAGATCCGGTATCTTCTCGAAGATGGCACCCGTCTGTTTACGATGCTGCGGAATACGTTGAAAGAATATGGTCAGTTCTATTTTGAGAGCATGATTGCAACGCTTGGATGGCTGGATATTGTCACCGGCCCGGTTGTATTGTATGGCTTTGTGGGTCTGCTTACAGTATCTGCCTTCATGGAAAGTGCAAAAGTCAGATGGATCAACCGGATCTGGATGATCTGTATCGCGCTGATGGTTGGTGTGCTTGTTATTCTTGGACTGTATCTGATGTGGAGCCCGGTTGGCTGGGTGACTTCAGAAGGCGTTCAGGGACGGTATTTTATTCCTTCTCTGCTGTTGCTGCCGATTGCCTTATCGAATGATCTGTTGAAGAAAATTGGTTATCAGCAGATTTTGATGGTCGGGGTCATCATCATCAATGCAGTGGCAATGAATGGAATTTTACAGCATTTTCTTTAAATAAAAAAGAATCCTGGAAATTTGATCCAGGATTCTTTTTTATTTAAAGAAAGGTTATTTTCTGCGTTTTTTTCTGCGTCTCCGTCTCTTTTTGTTTCGCTGGATTACTGCAATGATCAGAATCAGAATAGCAACGGCATTCAGACCGATCAGAATGTAAAGCGGAGAGGAGAGGGAGCCTGTGGAGAAACCATCGCTGCTGTCCGCTTCCGGTGTTACAATTCCGGTTGGATCTTCTTCAGAAGAAGAGGAAACAGAAGAGGAGGAACTGTCAGCGGAGGAGCCGCTCTTTACAGAAACCTCTGCGGTTCCGATCGGGTGGCCGTCGTAAAAATACTGGCGGGTAAAGGTTTCCTGATCGGCAGCATCATCCGGGTCTGTGTAGGTGGCACTTTTGAGTTTGGCATCCTTCGGAAGCGATATGGTTCCGGAAAGAGATTCCTTTTTGGTGTCTTTTAAGGTATAGTGTGTAAAATTGTTAAAACCGTAATCAAACAGAGAACGGGTGTCGGTAATATAATCAAGGTTGTCGCAGGTCAGAACGACGCAGATCAAAGTAACGTTATTTCTTTTTGCGGCGGTAACCAGCGTATTGTGCGCTTCGTCGGTGTAACCGGTCTTTCCGGCGAAAGCACCCTGATAGCCATAGGTAGGATCATCCTGAAACAGCATCACATGATGATTCTGAAGCTGACGCGGGGATGCAGTCATATTGGTCGGCTGAATGGTATAGGACAGGTCAGATTCAATGCGGAGGAAGGTCTCGTTTTTGATCGCTTCCTGCATAATCAGTGCCATGTCGTGGGCAGTGGTATAATGATTCGGATCCGGCAGACCGTTTGGATTGGTAAAATGCGTGTTCGTGCAGCCAAGTGCAGCGGCGCGTTCATTCATCATATCAGCAAACGCCTCCACGCTGCCGGCGATGTCGATGGCAAGCTGTGTGCAGACCTCGTTGGCAGAGGCAAGAAGAACGGCATGGAGCGCATCCTCCACTGTGATGGTTTCGCCGAGCTGAACATCAATCCGGGCATTTCCCGGGATCGATTCGCTGACGGCCTGCTCTCCGAAAGTAACCGTATCGGTCGGCTGTCTGTTTTCAGCGACGAGCAGTGCAGTCATGACTTTTGTGATGCTCGCAGGATAGCGCTGCTCGTCCATGTTGGCATCGAAAAGAATCGCACCAGTGTCGGCATCCATCAGACAGGCTGCACCGGAATTGGTAAGGGGGGCCTCCGGCCAGGCAACGGAAGTTTTTTGATCCGAAGCGGCGAGAAGCGGTTGTGTCGAAAAGACAGTAACAAAAACAAACGTGAGCAGCAGACACAGGAACGTGCGCACTGCATGGGATTTTCTGTACATAATCACTCCTTCTGATCCGGCAGGCCAGTGCTGTTATCCGGCGGACGGATCTTTCTAAAACATATAAGACACACTTTCTTTATTATAGCATAAACCGGATAGGGAAGAAATACATAAATTCTTAATATTTTCAGTCGGTATTTGCAAATTACATTAAAATAGGGTATAATGCGATCAAGTTCACACGGAAAAAATGGAAAAACCGCAAGGAGTTAAAAAAGTGTCAGATATGAAATGGCTCCGTTTTATACGGAAATTGAAACCTTACAACATACAGAAGGGACTGCGTTACCTGAAACATTATGGCCCAAAGGAATTCCTGATCCGTCTTTCGGAGCGGATGGAGCCGGAGGAGGTTCCGTACGGACCGTGGCGGGAGCAGTACTGCGCAAAAGAGGAGGACCTGGCGCGTCAGAAAAATCATAAATTTTCTTATTGTCCGAAGATCAGCGTTGTTGTTCCGGCTTACCGTACGCCGGAAATTTTTCTGCGTCAGATGATCGAATCCCTGGAAAAACAGAGTTATGAAAACTGGGAACTGGTGATCGGAAATGCCAGCCCGGAGGATGAGACGATGGCGCGCATCCTGGAAGAGTATACCGGAAAAGATCCGCGCGTAAAGAACGTTCCGATTCCGGAAAATATCGGCATTGCAGAGAATACAAATGCGGCGCTTGCCGCCGCAGCGGGAGATTTCGTCGGTTTTATGGATCACGACGATCTGCTTGCGCCGGATGCGCTCTTTGAAATTGCCATCCGTCTGGAAAAAGATCCGTCCATCGATGTTTTCTATACCGATGAGGATAAGGTGCGGACCGATCTTTCCGAATATTTCCAGCCGCATTTCAAACCGGATTTCAATCTGGATCTGCTGCGGTCAAACAATTATATCTGCCATTTCTTCGTTGTACGGCGGGAGATTGCGGAGAAAACCGGCGGCCTTCGTCCAGAGTACAACGGGGCGCAGGATTGTGATTATATCTTCCGCTGCACGGAAATGGCGGGAAAAATTGTACACATTCCGAGAGTTTTATATCACTGGAGGGTCCACAGCGCTTCCACCGCAGACAATCCGGCAAGCAAGCTGTACGCGTATGAGGCCGGAAAAAAGGCAATTGAGGGAAACCTTGCGCGCTGCGGCGAAGAGGGAACCGTCACACTGCGTTCGGATTATGGTTTCTATGATGTGGATTATAAACTGCAGGGAACGCCGCTTGTTTCGATTCTGATCCCGAACAAGGATCAGGCCGATACGTTACGTACCTGTCTGGAATCGATCCAAAAGAAGTGTACGTATCCATCGTATGAGATTCTGATCATTGAGAACAACAGTACAGAGGAAGCAACATTTTCCTATTATAAAGAGCTTGAAGCGCAGGGAATCCGTGTTCTGAAGTATCCAGAACAGGGCTTCAACTATTCTGCGATCAACAATTTCGGCGTAAAAGAAGCAAAAGGAGAGTATCTCCTGTTTCTGAATAACGATATGGAAGTTATCACACCCGATTTTATGGAAAAGATGGTGTCCAATCTGCAGAGACCGCAGATCGGGGCGGTCGGCGCGAAACTGTATTATCCGGACAACACAGTGCAGCATGCCGGCATTATCATTGGGATCGGCGGTATTGCAGGCCATGCCTTTCTGGGGCTGGCGCGCGGCAGAAGCGGCTATCTGCATAAGGCATCGCTTCAGATGAATGTGAGCGCGGTGACGGCAGCGTGCATGATGATGAAAAAAGAAGTCTTTGAGGAGCTTGGTGGCTTTGAAGAAGAGCTGTCCGTTGCTTTTAATGATGTCGATCTGTGCCTGCGCATCGGAAAAGCAGGTTATAAAATCGTATACAATCCGCATGTGGAGCTGTACCATTACGAGTCGAAATCCAGGGGAGCAGAGGATGACGAGGAGAAGGTGCGCCGCTTCCAGTCGGAGATTGAATTTATGCGCAGCCGCTGGATTGGGCTGTTAAAGGCAGGAGATCCCTGCTACAATCCAAATTTAACGCTGGCATCGTGGAACTATGGACTGCGTGCCGACGGCAGGGGAGTAAAACCATGGACAAAGTAGCAGTTGTAATACCAAATTATAATGGATACCGGTATCTGGAGACGTGCTTTGCAGCGCTTGCAAAGCAGACCTTTACGGAATTTACCACATATTTCGTGGACAATGGCTCGCAGGATGAGAGCTGTGCGTTTCTCCGGGAACACTACCCGGAGACGAAAATCATCCAGCTCGATGATAACTATGGCTTCAGCCGTGCGGTCAACGAAGGCATCCGCCGGTCGAAGGAGCCGTATGTGATCCTTTTAAACAACGACACCGAAGTGTTCCCGGACTTTGTCGAGCGCCTTTATGAGGGAATCTGTAAAAGAAAGAATGCGTTTGCATGCAGCGCAAAGCTGATTTCCTATCAGGAGCGTGATAAAATCGATGACGCGGGAAATTACTATAATATGCTGGGATGGGCGTTCGCAAGAGGAAAAGGAAAACCGGTCAGTGAATTTGAAACGTCCGACCGGATTTTTGCAGCCTGCGCCGGAGCGGCGATCTACCGCCGGGAATTTCTGGAAAAGACCGGGCTTTTTGACGAAGAACATTTTGCTTACCTGGAGGATACCGACATCGGCTACCGTGCGCGGCTTTTAGGCTACGAGAACTGGTACGAGCCGTCGGCAAAAGTTTATCACGTCGGAAGCGGA
This sequence comes from Fusicatenibacter sp., assembly GCF_977045365.1. Taxonomy (NCBI): domain Bacteria; kingdom Bacillati; phylum Bacillota; class Clostridia; order Lachnospirales; family Lachnospiraceae; genus Fusicatenibacter; species Fusicatenibacter sp. The sequence goes on along the minus strand of NZ_CDRRUH010000005.1, from coordinate 56,498 downwards.
ACGAGCGGTTCCCGGTATAATCTCTTTAAGATCCGCTATTCATCCCGGAATAATATTTACCTGATCTATAAAAACATGCCGGTTCTGCAGATCCTGTTTAATCTGCCGGCCTTTATCCTTGGATTTTCGGCAAAACTGGTCTTCTTTGCATCGAAGGGATACGGAAAAGAATATCTGGCGGGAATCAAGAATGGCTTTTCCATCTGCAGAAAGCCGGAAAACAAGGCAAAAAAGATCCGCTTTCAGTGGAAACGCCTTTGGACATATCTGGTTATCGAATGGGAGCTTTTTATCAATGTATTCCGGAGATTTCTGGAGCGGGCATAAGGATCTTTTCAAAAGATTACGAAAAAGTTAATAATTTTACGGAAATAAGAAGAATGTTAGAAAAATATGATTGCTCTTTTTTGGAACTTATTGTATAGTTAAGGGTAGGGAATTTTTGAAACCCGAAAAAAACAGATAAGGTGAACGAATTTGATTAACGATAATCAGAAATATTTTGACCGGATGCACGTTCTGATCGATGCCCTGGTGCTTGCACTTTCCTACGTACTGTCCTGGTACTGCTATGTGCGGCTCGGCGTTATGAACAATCATCCTGAGAGGGGAATTCTGCCGCCGGCGACGTATATGATGGCATTGCTCTATATCGTACCCGGCTATCTGCTGCTCTACTATGCATTCAATCTCTATGCATCCAAGCGTTTTCAGGGAAGACGCCTGGAATTTGCCAATATTTTAAAAGCGAATACGGTCGGATTTCTGGTCTGGCTGGCAAGTCTTTACATGGTGCGCCAGGTCCATTTTTCCCGTGGTATGCTCTGCATCTTCTTTGTGCTGAACGTAATGCTGGAAACCATCGTAAGAAATCTGATCCATTATATCTTAAGCAATATGTGGAAGCATGGCCGCAATCAGAAACAGATTCTGATGGTCGGCTACAGCCGTGCGACAGAGGAATACATCGACCGGATCATTGCAAACCCGGAGTGGGGCTATCTCGTCCGCGGAATCCTCGATGACCATGTCAAAGCGGGAACGATGTACCGCGGCGTCAAGGTTCTTGGAAGAATCAACAATCTTTCGGTCATTCTGCCGGAAAACAAACTGGATGAAATTGCCATTACCCTTGGGCTGAACGAATACTTCCGCCTGGAAGAGATCGTTGCCATGTGTGAAAAATCCGGTGTACATACCCAGTTTGTACCGGATTACCACAACATCATTCCGACAAAGCCGTATACCGAAGACCTGCAGGGACTTCCGGTTGTTAATATCCGCTATGTTCCGCTTTCCAATACGTTCAACGCGATGCTGAAACGGATTGTGGATATTTTCGGCGCGCTCGTGGCGATTGTTCTGTTCTCGCCGGTGATGCTGTTTTCGTGCCTTATGATCAAACTGACCTCGCCGGGTCCGCTGATCTACCGGCAGACACGTGTCGGGCTGCACAACAAACCGTTTGAAATGTACAAGTTCCGTTCGATGGAAGTTCAGACGGAGGAGAAAGAAAAGAAGGCATGGACCGTGAAGAATGACCCGCGTGTGACGGGATTTGGAAAATTCATGCGCCATACCAGCATTGATGAGCTTCCACAGCTCTTTAACATCTTAAAAGGAGATATGAGCCTGGTCGGACCGCGGCCGGAGCGACCTTTCTTTGTAGAAAAATTCCGGGAGGAAATCCCGCGTTATATGGTAAAACATCAGGTGCGTCCCGGTCTTACAGGATGGGCGCAGGTGAATGGATACCGTGGGGACACTTCCATCCGCAAGCGTATTGACTGTGATCTGTATTATATTGAAAACTGGACACTGGGACTTGATTTTAAAATTCTGTTCCTGACCTTTTTCAAAGGATTTGTGAATAAAAACGCTTACTAAAAGATAAGGGGAAAAGAGATGTCGAAGAAAAATTATAAAAAGAGCAGAAGATATAAAAAGATGCGCCGGAGAAAAATTATTTTCGGAATTGAAATTGCAGTACTGCTGATCCTTTCCGGAATTCTGTTTGTCTATGCATGGATCAACCGTTCGATGGACAAGATGAATCAGGATACGCTGGACAGTTCTCAGATTCAGATCAACAGTGAAGTCAAAGCGAACACCGAACTTTCACAGATGTCCGGCACACAGGTGATCGCGCTGGTCGGCGTGGATGCCAGAGGTGTGGAGGGCTCTGATCTGGCAGACAGTATGAACAGTGATACGATTATCCTGTGCTGTATTGACCACGACAATCAGGAAATCCGTATGGTGTCGATTATGCGTGATACCTGGATGAACATGGCAAAATATACGGATGAATATTACGAGTTCGACAAGGCAAATTCCGCTTATAACCGCGGCGGCCCGGAGAGTATGCTTTCCATGCTGAATACGAACCTCGACCTTGCACTGACGGATTACGTTACGGTAAACTTTAAGGCACTTGCCGATGCAATTGATGTTTTGGGCGGACTTGATATTGAAATGTCAAATGCAGAATGTGTTCATGCAAACAATTACAACAGAGAAGTATCCGAGGCACAGGGTGTGGAATATGAGGCGATCCCGTACGATGAGGATCTTGGAGATGATTATACGGAAGTCCGCCATGTCAGCGGCGCACTTGCCACCTCATATGCACGAATCCGTTACGGCGGCGGTGATGATGCAAAACGTACGAGCCGTCAGCGTATCGTTATTAATCTAATGGTACAGAAGATCAAACAGAATCCGACGAAGATTCCGGAAATTCTGGATAAAGTTATGGGAAATGTCAGCACCAGTCTTACCAAAAGCGAAATTCTGGAGCTTGGCATGCATGCGGTAACGTATAAAATGGGAACATCGTACGCGTATCCGTTCCAGCTGTGTTATGGAGAAAATGTAGAAAGTGCACTTGGCGTTGATGTTGTAATTCCGGTTACGCTGGAGCACAATGTAAAGGAGCTGCATGCCTATCTGTATCCGTCTCTTGGCTATGATCCGTCGGCGGCTGTAACAGAATACAGCGATTACATTGCAAGAAAGAGCGGCTACGATGACAGCATGATTGAGTATGTACTGAATCAGGGACCGGGCGCTGCAACAGATTCTGTGGTAGCAGGAGATTAAAATACAGGGAGAATACGACAAGATGAGTCAATATACCGTTGATGTCATGATACCAACGTATAAACCAGGGCAGGAGTTCGCAGAACTTCTGCCCCGCCTTTTAAAACAGACTTACCCGATCCGTTCGATCCGAGTCGTGAATACGGGGAAAAAGTTCTGGAATCCGGCGTGGGAACAGCTTTCGGACAAGATTATGGTGGAGCACATCCAGCCAAGCGAGTTCGACCACGGCGGAACAAGAAGGGCGATGGCAGAGAGTTCCGATGCGGACTTCCTGCTTTTTATGACCCAGGATGCCATGCCGTACGACAATGCGTGCGTGGAACATCTGGTGGAAAAATTTTCGCTGCCGCATGTGAAAGTGGCGTATGCACGGCAGCTTCCGCGCGATGACTGCCGTACGCTTGAGCGGTTTACAAGAGGCTTTAATTATCCGGCCGAGAGCGATATCAAGGATGCGGGCGATCTGCCGAAGCTCGGTGTCAAGACGTTTTTCTGTTCTAACGTCTGTGCGATGTACGACCGCGAAACGTATGAGGAGCTGGGCGGCTTTGTTAAGAGCACGCTGTTCAATGAGGATATGATCTATGCGGGCCATCTCGTGCAGGCAGGCTATGCAATTGCCTATGCGGCGGATGCAAAAGTGGTGCATTCCCACAATTACGGCTGCATGGCGCAGCTTCACCGCAATTTCGATCTCGGCGTGTCCCAGGCACAGCACCCGGAGATTTTCGATGCGTATCCGTCGGAGGGAGAGGGCATCCGCATGGTGAAGAAATCGGCGGCTTATGTCTGCAGGATCCATAAACCATGGCTGCTTGTGACACTGTTTTTCCAGAGCGGGTTCAAGTATGTGGGATATTTCCTTGGAAAGCGTTATCAGAGTCTTCCGGACGGCGTGATCCGCTGGTGTACGTCCAACAAGATGTGGTGGGAGTATCACGGAAAGAGAAGAAAAAAGCACAAACAAAAATAAATGAAAGTAAAAAACAAAATTGGAAAGTTTTTGTAAGTAAATACGAAATGCTCCATAAGGTTGACAAGGAACGGGGCAGCGTGGTAAAAGTGTAAAGAACAAGAAGCGAAGAGGCGGCATAACTTGAAAATAGAACAAGGGTGCCGCCTTTTACTGTTAGGAGGACAAAATCTATGTGTGGAATTGTTGGATATATTGGAACTCACCAGGCTGCCCCGGTACTGCTGGACGGACTGGCAAAGCTGGAATACCGCGGATACGACTCGGCCGGAATTGCTGTCTATGACGGAGAAAAAATCCGGATGGAAAAAGCGGTAGGACGCCTGAAAGTACTTGAGGAGCTGACACAGGACGGCGCAACCCTTCCGGGAACCGTCGGTATCGGCCACACCAGATGGGCAACCCACGGTGTTCCGTCCGATCTGAACGCGCATCCGCACTTTAACCACGATCATTCGATCGTTGTTGTACACAACGGCATCATTGAGAACTATCTGAAACTGAAGAAAAAACTGGCCGGAAAGGGATACGAATTTTTGTCTGAGACCGACACCGAGGTCATTGCCCATATGCTGGATTACTATTATAAAGGCGATCCGCTCGATGCTATTTCAAAAGTCATGCACCGCATGGAGGGATCCTATGGCCTTGGCATCATGTTCCGCGATCACCCGGATGAGGTTTATGCGGTCCGCAAAGACAGCCCGCTGATTGTAGGAACGAGCCCGGAGGGCAATCTGATCGCATCGGATGTCCCGGCTGTCCTGAAATATACAAGAGACGTCTATTACCTGGAAAATGAGGAGATCGTGAAACTGACCCGCGATGGCCTTCATTTCTACAACATCGACGAGGAGGAGCTGGAGAAAGAGGCAACCCACATCGACTGGGATATGAATGCGGCAGAAAAAGGCGGCTATGAGCATTTCATGCTGAAAGAGATGCATGAGCAGCCAAAAGCTGTAAAAGATACGCTGACTCCGCGTATTAAAAACGGTGATGTTGTGATCGAAGAACTCGGCATGACAGATGAGGAAATCCGCGCGATCAGCAAAATCTTTATCGTTGCCTGCGGTTCCGCATACCACACCGGTGTGACAGCAAAATACGTCTTCGAAAAGCTGGCAAGAATCCCGGTTGAGGTAGATCTGGCAAGCGAGTTCCGCTACCGTGATCCGATTCTGCCGGAAAATACGCTTGTGGTCATCGTCAGCCAGTCTGGTGAGACGGCTGATACTCTTGCGGCTCTCCGCCTTGCAAAAGAAAAGGGCGTGCGTACCCTTGGTATTGTAAACGTAGTCGGAAGCTCGATTGCACGTGAGGCAGACAATGTCATGTACACCTGGGCCGGTCCGGAGATCGCTGTTGCGACAACGAAAGCGTACAGCACACAGCTTATCGCGCAGTATCTTCTGGCGATGAAGTTTGCCAAAGTACGCGGAACCGTTTCGCAGGAGGATTTCGATGCGATGATCCAAAGTCTTGAGCGCCTGCCGGAACAGATTTCGCTGCTGCTGTCCCACAAGGAGAACGTACAGCGTTTTGCCAACCGTTATCTTGCGGCAGAACACGTCTTTTTCATCGGACGCGGTATCGACTATGCGATCTCGATGGAGGGCTCCCTGAAGCTGAAAGAGATTTCCTATATCCATTCTGAGGCGTATGCAGCCGGTGAACTGAAACACGGAACCATTTCCCTGATTGAGGACGGACGCCTTGTCGCAGCCGTGCTGACCCAGCCGGAGCTCTACAAGAAAACGATCAGCAATATTCAGGAAGTGAAGACACGAGGCGCGTTTGTCATGGCGGTAACGACCGTCGGCAATACAGAAGTAGAAAAAGCAGCCGATTACGTAGTTTACCTGCCGGAGACAAATCCGATTTTTGCAAACTCCCTGGCGATCATTCCGCTGCAGCTCTTTGGCTACTACGTATCGATCGGCAGAGGCCTCGATGTGGATAAACCGAGAAACCTGGCGAAGTCGGTTACGGTAGAATAAAAAACCGCAGCATAAAATTCCTCTTTTTTCAAAATTATCACAGTTTCAACACAATTCTAACGTACAATAAGCAGTAGAAAATGAAGAAAGAAATAAAAGCACTGTGTATCGGTGCCTGAGATAGAAAAGAGAAAGAGGGATCAGCCATGGGTGAAGAGTTCAAAAAAGAAGAAATAAATGGTGAGGCAGCAGAGGAAACCAAAGCTGCAGAGCATACAGAAGAAGGAAAAGCAGAAACGACAGCAGAGCAGAGCGCGGCAGAGACGGAGGCGGAAGAAAAGAAAACGACAACCTACAGCTGGGTGAATCCGAAAATCAGCGGAAAGACCGGCGAGGAGAATAACAGCGCTTCCTACACCGGAAAACCGGACCAGTCGGAGGCAAAGGCAGAGCAGACATCTTCTGCAAAGACAGAACATTATCAGTACCAGTCACAGGCACAGAGTGCTCCGAAGCAGGAAAAACCGCAGTTTTCTGCTGTTTCGCAGCCGCAGGATCACAAAAAGAAAGCGAAAAAACCAATGTCAGCCGCAAAGAAATGGGGCATGACACTTGCCATGGCAGCGTGCTTCGGACTCGTGGCAGGCGGTGTTTTCATTGGGACTGCAGCAGTTGGTACGAAAGTGATCGGTACAACAACAGAGCAGAAGCAGGAAGTTACAATTCCGACGACCACCACAACAACGGCAGCGGACAGCAGTGATACGTCTGATACCGTAAAGGCAACTGGTGAGATGTCCGTGAAAGATGTTGCATCGAGTGCGATGCCGTCTCTGGTAGCAATCTCCACGACAACGGTGGAAGAAGTTGAGACTTTCTTCGGAACCACAAGCCAGGAAGTCCCTGCAAGCGGAACCGGCGTCATTGTCGGACAGAATGACGATGAGCTTCTGATTGCGACCAACAACCACGTAGTCAGCGGTGCAACCTCTCTTTCCGTCAGCTTCATCGACGATGAGACCGTAGAGGGCCAGATCAAAGGTACCGATGCGGACAATGACCTTGCTGTTGTCGCTGTCAAACTTTCCGACATCAAAGACGAGACAAAGAGCCAGATTAAAATTGCCGTGATGGGAAATTCCGATGATCTTGAGGTCGGCGATCAGGTTGTGGCAATCGGAAATGCGCTGGGAACCGGCCAGTCCCTGACGAGCGGCTATGTCAGCGCAAAAGACCGTATGATTTCCAGCCAGGATGAGAGCACCGGCGAGACGATTACCTCCGAAGGACTGATCCAGACCGATGCAGCCATCAACCCTGGAAACAGCGGCGGCGCCCTTCTGAATATGAACGGTGAGCTGATCGGTATCAACGAAGCAAAATACAGCTCCACACAGGTCGAGGGCATGGGCTTTGCGATCCCGATTTCGAAAGCAGAGCCGATTCTGCAGAACCTGATGAACCTGACAACAAGATACAAAGTCAGCGATGATGAGGCCGCTTATATCGGAATCAATATGGCAGATGTCAGCGCAGATGTTTCCCAGAACTACGGCATTCCGACCGGTGTCTGCATCATGAGCGTTGTAGACGGCAGTCCGGCAGCCGATGCGGGCTTCAAGAAAGGTGATGTTATCACCACATTTGATGGAAGAAGCATCTCGAACGCCAAAGGCTTAAAAGAGACACTGACCTATTATGCGGCCGGCGAGACTGTAGATGTCACCGTACAGCGTGCGGATAACGGCGAGTACAAAGAAGTGACACTGACGCTGACCCTTGGCTCTGCAGCAGATATGCCGCAGACGAGCGGAAGCAGCAACGGAACCACAAACGACGGAACAGGAAGCTCCGATCAGAATGACCAGGGTATTCAGAATCCGTTTGGCAACAGATAAAACCTCAAAATAACTATTTCCTAAGAGAAAAAAGACGGACAGCACAGGAACACGAACGCCTGGCTGTCCGCCTTTTTCTGCATTTTTTGATATAATTTTTTGAATTTGTAAAATTCTTAAAAAAGTTGGTAATTTTTAAGAAAGTTTTTACTTGTGACCCTATGGCTTTTGGGCTATAATCAAGCTAGACCAAGCGATCTATTACAGAAAGGAATTTGAAAAACCATGTCAGAAGAGAAAGACAGAGTGGACGGTACCGCGGACGAAACGAAGGCGGAAACAAAAAGCTCTGACCATCATACAGAAGATACCTATGAAAAAGTCTGCTTCATGTGCCGCAGACCGGAAAGCAAAGCCGGAAAGATGATTACCCTTCCGGGGAACATCAATATCTGCCCGGACTGCATGCAGAAGAGCTTTGATACCATGAACCAGAACCCGGGCCAGATCAATGAGATGATGAACAATATGAACAACATGCCGAACATCGGCATGTTCGATCTCTCCGGGCTTTCCAACCAGATCCCGAACCGGCAGCGGGTAAAGAAAAAAGAAGAAAAGAAGAAAACAAAAGAATTTTCCATCAAGGACATTCCGCCGCCGCACCGGATCAAGGCGATGCTTGACGAATACGTCATCGGCCAGGACCGTGCAAAGAAAGTCATGTCGGTTGCCGTTTACAACCATTACAAACGTGTCTTTGCACCGCAGGACGGAAATGTCGAGATCGAAAAATCCAACATGCTGATGATCGGACCGACCGGTTCCGGAAAAACGTATCTGGTGCAGACGCTGGCACGCCTCTTAGATGTGCCGCTTGCCATCACGGACGCCACATCCCTTACCGAAGCGGGTTATATCGGTGATGATATTGAAAGCGTGGTATCCAAGCTTTTAGCGGCCGCAGACAACGATGTGGAGCGCGCGGAGCACGGTATCATCTTCATCGACGAGATCGACAAGATTGCCAAGAAGAAAAATACAAACCAGAGAGACGTCAGCGGAGAAGCGGTACAGCAGGGAATGCTGAAGCTCCTCGAGGGCAGCGACATCGAAGTTCCGGTGGGAGCCAACAGCAAAAATGCGATGGTTCCGCTCGAGACCGTCAATACCAGAAACATTCTCTTTATCTGCGGCGGTGCCTTCCCGGATCTGACGGACATCATCAAGGAGCGTCTGAACAAGACAGCTTCCATTGGCTTCCAGGCGGATCTGAAGGACAAGTACGATGGGGATAAGAACCTGCTGTCACAGGTGACCTTAGAAGATCTTCGGACTTTCGGTATGGTGCCGGAGTTCCTTGGCCGTCTGCCGATCGTATTTACGCTGGAGAGTCTCAACGAGGATATGCTGGTCGAGATCTTAAAAGAACCGAAAAATGCGATCCTGAAGCAGTATAAGAGACTGCTCGAACTCGACGAGGTGAAACTGGAATTTGATGATGATGCACTTCGCTCTATTGCAAGAAAAGCGCTGGAAAAAGATACCGGTGCGAGAGCACTCCGTTCGATCATCGAGGATTTCATGCTGGATATCATGTATGAGATTCCAAAGGACAGCAGCATCGGAGAGGTTATCATCACAAAAGACTATATTGAAAAGACCGGCGGGCCGACGATTCTCCTGCGCGGTCAGGAAGTTCCAAGGTTAGAGCAGAAATAAGGTAACTGGAAAACACAGCGGAGCAGACGTGAAACTGGCGTTTTCTTGAAATAAGAGATAAGAAAGAGAGGGTTTTAACTATGGCAGAGGATTTTTTTGGAAATTTAAGTAAAACACTGAAAAAAACAGTGAATACTGTGGGAAAGAAAACAGATGAATTCGTAGAAATTCAGAAAATCCGCACCCGTCAGCATGCACTTGAGGATCAGATTGAGAAGAATTACCAGGATATCGGACAGATCATCTACAACCGCTATCTGAACGGCGAAGCATTCGACGAGAATCTTGCCGGCATCTGCAAAGATATCACCGATCTGGAAAAAGAGATTGCAGACTGCAAAGAGGATGTGGCAAACAAGAGAGGCCGCATCGTATGCCCGGCCTGCGGCGCAAGTGTTCCGAAAGACGCAGCATTCTGTATGCGCTGCGGTGCTGCTATGCCGGAAAAAGAAGAAGAGCCGGAGGATGCAGAGTTCGTACACGTAGAACCGGAAGAGGAAGGCCAGGAGGAAGTATCTGAGGAAGAAAAGACCGCAGAGGAAGTTCTCGACGAAGAGCCGGAAGAAAAAGCAGAAGAAACCGAAACAGCAGCACCGGAAGAAGCGCCGGAAAAAGAAGCAGAGGCACCGGAAGAGGAATGATCTGGACCCTGCTGCCGGGAGCGGTTTTCCTTGCAGACGGATGCCTGAAAAAGAAGGCAGAAGAGAAGTTAAAGGAAAATGAGCAGATCCCGGTCTGCAAAGGACATATTGTCCTGCGGAAATGCCATAACCGCGGTGTAGCGGGCGGCGGCTTCGCGGACAGCACGAAGAAGGTGGAAATTCTCACCTTCTTTTTGCTGTCCGGACTGTGGGCGCGTCTTGGAGCGCTGGCGGGCAGACGTAAGTGTAAGGCGAAGAAGTTAGGGCTTGCGCTTACGATTGGCGGCGGCATGTCGAACTGGTATGACCGGCATAAGAGAGGTTACGTGACCGACTATGTCAGTTTCCGGTTTGGACCGGAGAAGTTCCGCAGACTTGTGTTCAATGTTTCTGATTTCTGTATTTTCTTCGGACTTACGCTGCTGACGGCAATTTCCTGCCGGGAGTCCAGGTGATGCAGGATCTCCCGAAAAGCCCTGCAGAAGGCGGGCTTTTCGGGGCAAAAAAGAAAATTTGAAATTTTTTGAAAAAATTTGAAAAAAGCTGTTGACAGATTCGGAATCATCTGGTAATATATGTTTTGTTGAGCGGCACATGAGAGTCGCAAGACAAGAAATGCAGGAGTGGCGGAATTGGCAGACGCGCAGGCTTCAGGTGCCTGTGGTCGCAAGATCGTGTGGGTTCAAGTCCCATCTCCTGCATTATTTTTTTGCTTTGCGTATCAAGAGTTGGTCCGGTGGACCAATTCAGATTACCCTGCCGGGAATGATGCAAAAACTTCCCGGCAGGGTCTTTTTATTTCTGTGCGGAGAAGATGTGCAGACGGGGAAAGAAAACAGACGAATCTCAGACAGCGTAAAGTTGTTTAAAATTATCGCTATTATCCGTATTTTTCATAAAATCAAAAAAATTAAAATTTTTTCAAAAAAGGTGTTGACTTTTCTACGGAAAGCTGTTATTATCTATCTTGTCAAGCGGACAACCGCTAAGACAACTAAGAAATGCAGGAGTGGCGGAATTGGCAGACGCGCAGGCTTCAGGTGCCTGTGGTCGCAAGATCGTGTGGGTTCAAGTCCCATCTCCTGCATTATTTTTTTGCTTTGCGTATCAAGAATTGGTCCGGTGGACCAATTCGGATTGCCCTGATGGGAAGTGTGAAAACTTTCCGTCAGGGTATTTTTATTTTTCCAGAAAAGAATTTTCCGTAATTCGACAAAAATGGTTGAAATGTTTCCATGGTTGTGATAGAATCTGAAAGATTAAAGTATGAGACCACAATCTTATACAAACTTAAAACCGAACGAAAAAGAAAGGAAAACGGTGGAATGATGAAAGCTTTTCTAATCTTAGAAGACGGGCATGTCTTTACCGGAACCAGCATTGGTTCACAAAAAGAAGTGATCAGTGAAATCGTATTTAATACATCCATGACTGGATATCTCGAAGTGCTGACCGACCCATCCTATGCGGGACAGGCAGTATGTATGACGTATCCATTGATTGGCAACTATGGAATCTGTTACGAAGATCAGGAGTCCTTAAGACCCTGGCCGGATGGCTATATTGTAAGAGAATTATCCCGTCTCCCCAGCAACTTCCGTTGCCAGGACACCATTCAGAATTTCCTGAAAAAGTTCGATATTCCCGGAATCGCCGGAATCGATACACGTGCTCTCACCAAAATTCTTCGTGAAAAAGGTACCATGAATGGTATGATCACGACCAACGAAAACTATCATCTCGATGAAATTATTCCAAAATTAAAAGCGTATAATACCGGAAAAGTTGTAGAAAAGGTAACCTGCTCTGAAAAATCAGTTTTAAAAGGAGAAGGCTTTAAAGTTGCACTTCTGGATCTTGGAGCAAAGAACAACATCGCACGTTCCTTAAATGAGCGCGGATGTGAAGTGACCATTTATCCGGCACTTACCACAGCAGAAGAGATTCTCGCGGCAAATCCGGACGGAATCATGCTGTCCAACGGTCCTGGAGATCCGAAAGAGTGCGTATCCATTATCAAAGAGATTAAAAAACTGTACGATTCCAATGTACCGATTTTCGCAATCTGCCTTGGACATCAGCTGATGGCACTGGCTACCGGTGCAGATACTCATAAAATGAAATACGGCCACCGCGGCGGAAACCACCCGGTCAAAGACCTGGCAACCGGAAGAGTTTACATTTCTTCCCAGAACCACGGCTACGTCGTAGATACCGATACCCTGGATCCGAAGGTGGCAGTTCCTGCTTTCGTGAACGTCAATGACGGCACCAACGAGGGACTCAAATATGTCGGTAAAAACATCTTTACCGTACAGTTCCATCCGGAGGCATGCCCTGGCCCGCTGGATTCCGGATACCTGTTTGACCGATTCCTTGAGATGATGGGAGGTAATAAATAATGCCAAAGAATCCGAATATTAAAAAAGTTCTGGTTATCGGTTCCGGTCCGATCGTGATCGGACAGGCAGCAGAGTTCGACTACGCCGGTACACAGGCGTGCCGTTCCCTGAAAGAAGAGGGAATGGAGGTTGTACTTCTGAACTCCAACCCGGCAACCATCATGACTGACAAAGATATCGCAGACCGCGTTTACATCGAGCCGCTGACCGTAGAAGTCGTAGAGCAGCTCATCCAGAAAGAAAAACCGGACAGCGTTCTTCCGACCCTGGGAGGCCAGGCAGGACTGAACCTTGCGATGGAACTCGAAGAAAAAGGCTTCTTAAAAGAAAACAATGTACGCCTGATCGGTACCACGGCGCAGACCATCAAAAAAGCCGAGGACCGTCAGGAATTCAAAGATACCATGGAGAAAATCGGCGAGCCGGTAGCGGCTTCCCTGGTTGTCCATGATGTACAGACTGGTATCGATTTCACCAACAAGATCGGTTATCCGGTCGTTCTGCGTCCGGCTTACACCCTTGGCGGAAGCGGCGGCGGTATCGCTTACAATGAAGAAGAGCTGATTGAGATTCTTTCCAACGGACTCCGTCTTTCCCGCGTCGGCGAGGTACTTGTTGAAAGATGCATCGCCGGATGGAAAGAAATCGAGTACGAGGTTATGCGGGACAGTGCAGGAAACTGCATCACCGTCTGCAACATGGAGAACATCGATCCGGTCGGCGTTCATACCGGAGACAGTATCGTCGTAGCACCGTCCCAGACCCTGGGAGATAAAGAGTATCAGATGCTGCGTACTTCCGCACTCAACATCATCACCGAGCTCGGTATCACCGGCGGATGCAACGTACAGTATGCATTAAATCCGGACAGCTTCGAGTACTGTGTTATCGAGGTAAACCCGCGTGTCAGCCGTTCTTCTGCACTGGCTTCCAAAGCGACCGGTTATCCGATTGCAAAGGTTGCTGCAAAGATCGCACTTGGCTACACACTGGACGAGATCCCGAACGCCATCACCGGAAAAACCTACGCAAGCTTCGAGCCGATGCTGGACTACTGCGTTGTAAAAATCCCGCGTCTGCCGTTCGATAAATTTATTAGTGCAAAACGTACCCTGACCACACAGATGAAAGCAACCGGTGAGGTTATGAGTATCTGCAACAACTTCGAGGGCGCGCTGATGAAAGCCATCCGTTCCCTGGAGCAGCACGTAGATTCCCTGATGTCCTATGACTTCAGCCACCTGTCCAAAGACGAGCTGATCGAAGAGCTTCACATCGTAGACGATATGAGAATCTGGAGAATCGCAGAGGCGATCCGTCAGGGCATCTCCTACGACGAGATCCACGAGATCACCAAAATCGATGTATGGTTCATCGACAAGCTGGCCATCCTCGTTGAGATGGAGCAGGCATTACAGACAAAAGAGCTGGATGAAGATCTGCTGCGCGAAGCAAAACGCCTCGAGTTCCCGGATTACCTGGTAGCAAAACTGGCAGGAAAGACCGAGGAAGAAGTAAAAGCATTAAGAAAACAGTATGACATCACCGCAGCTTACAAGATGGTAGATACCTGTGCTGCTGAGTTCGCGGCAACCACACCGTACTACTATTCCGTATACGGCGGCGAGAATGAAGCTGTCGAGACAAACGACAGAAAGAAAGTCCTCGTTCTTGGTTCCGGCCCGATCCGTATCGGACAGGGTATCGAGTTTGACTTCTGCTCCGTACATTGTACCTGGGCATTCAAGAAAGAGGGCTATGAGACCATCATCATCAACAACAACCCGGAGACCGTCAGCACCGACTTCGATATCGCAGATAAACTGTATTTTGAGCCGCTGACACCGGAAGATGTAGAAAATATCGTCAACATCGAGCATCCGGACGGAGCCGTTGTACAGTTCGGCGGCCAGACCGCGATCAAGCTGACCGAAGCACTCCTGAAAATGGGTGTGCCGATCCTTGGAACATCTGCGGAGAACGTAGATGCCGCAGAGGACCGTGAGCTGTTTGATGAGATCCTGGAGCAGTGTGAAATCCCGCGTCCGAAGGGACACACCGTATTCACCGCAGAAGAGGCGAAAAAAGCAGCCAGCGAGCTCGGCTATCCGGTACTCGTCCGCCCGTCCTACGTCCTTGGAGGACAGGGTATGCAGATCGCCATCAGCGATGAGGACGTCGATGAATTTATCGGCATTATCAACCGGATCGCACAGGAGCATCCGATCCTGGTTGATAAATACCTGCAGGGCAAGGAGATCGAGGTTGATGCAGTCTGCGACGGCACCGATATCCTGATTCCTGGTATCATGGAGCACATCGAGCGCGCCGGCGTTCACTCCGGAGACAGTATCTCCGTTTATCCGGCACAGAGCATCAGCCAGCATGCAAAAGCCACCATCGTAGAGTATACGAAACGTCTGGCAAGATCCCTGCATGTCATCGGTATGATCAACATCCAGTTCATCGTATGCGGTGAGGATGTTTACGTCATCGAGGTCAACCCGCGTTCTTCCCGTACTGTGCCGTACATCAGCAAGGTAACCGGAATCCCGATCGTGCCGCTGGCAACGAAAGTCATCCTCGGCCACACGATCCGCGAGCTTGGCTACGAGCCGGGTCTGCAGAGAGAGGCAGATTACATCGCGATCAAGATGCCGGTATTCTCCTTCGAGAAGATCCGCGGCGCAGATATCGCCCTTGGACCGGAGATGAAATCCACCGGTGAGTGCCTTGGTATTGCAAAGACCTTCAACGAGGCTCTTTACAAAGCATTCCTTGGCGCCGGAATCAACCTGCCGAAATACAAAAACATGATCATCACCGTAAAGGATGAGGATAAAGAGGATATCGTTCCGATCGCACAGAGATTCCAGGCTCTCGGCTACAAGATCTATGCGACGAGAAATACCGCGAAAGCCCTGAACGAGAACGGCGTCAATGCGATCCGCACCAACAAGATCGAGCAGCCGTCCCCGAACCTGATGGACCTGATCCTCGGCCACAAGATCGACCTCGTCATCGATACTCCGTCCCAGGGTGTTGAGCATTCCAAAGACGGATTTGTTATCCGCCGGAACGCGATCGAGACAGGTGTCAACGTACTGACCTCTCTGGATACCGCAACTGCACTCGTAACCAGTCTGGAAAATACGGATGTGAAGAAGCTGACCCTGATCGATATTGCAACGATCGATAAGAGATAAGCATGATGGAAGCATAAAGCAAAGAAAAGCTCTCTGCTGCAGAAACAAAGCGGCAGAGAGCTTTTTTGGCCGAATGTGGGTTTGAATGGATTTTACAAAAAAGAAAACGTGACGCGCTTGTGTTTTTAGCATAAGTATGATAGATTTTTAATAGAATGCCAGAAAAGGGCATCCAATTCAAAAAGAGAAAGGTACATATCGTATGAACATTATTGAGTGGTTAAAGGTTATCCTGCTGGGTATCGTAGAGGGCATTACCGAGTGGCTTCCGATCAGCAGCACCGGCCACATGATTCTGGTAGATGAGTTTATTAAGCTGAATGTAACAGATGATTTCAAAAATGTTTTTGAAGTTGTCATCCAGCTCGGTGCAATCCTTGCGGTTGTCGTCATCTATTTCTGGGATCTCTGGCCGTTTCACGGCAAAAGCAAAGCAAAAAGCCGGAGCTATTTTGCCAATCCAAGCGACAACAAGGTCTTTGCAGGTATTCAGAACTTTGTAGACAATTACTGTTATCTGGACAAAATTATCATGTGGTTCAAGATCGTCGTATCGTGTCTGCCGGCAGCCGTGATCGGACTGGCATTCAACGACTGGATCGAGGCCCATCTGATGAACTACGTGATCGTAGCGCTGATGCTGATCATCTACGGTGTTCTCTTCATCATCATTGAGAATTACAACAAGACGAGAACACCGTCTGCAACAAAAATCAAAGAGATTACCTGGAAAAATGCGCTGTATATCGGTATTTTCCAGCTCCTCTCCATCGTACCGGGAACTTCCCGCTCGGGAGCAACCATCATCGGCGGTATCCTGCTGGGATGCTCGAGAGAGCTGGCATCGGAGTACACGTTCTTCCTTGCCGTTCCGGTTATGTTCGGCGCGAGCCTTTTAAAACTGGTAAAACATGGCTTTGCCTTTACCGGTGTTGAGGTGGCGATCATGATCGTCGGCATGCTGGTGGCATTTGTGGTATCCATTTTTGCCATCAAATTCCTGATGCAGTACATCAAGAAGCACGATTTCAAAGCCTTCGGCTGGTACCGCATCGTACTCGGTGTGATTGTGCTGCTGTATTTCGTAATCAAAACCGTAATTCTGAAAGCATAATACAAGACAATTCCGAAAATTCACCGGGAAAAATAGAAGAAGAAGTATCGCCAAATGAAAAAATTGTGCGATACTTCTTTTTTTACGTAAAAATTACAAAAAACCCTGTAAAAAGTAACCAAAAGCTGATATAATAAAACATAACAGGGGCACAGACGATACAGTTCACCCGCGCCATTCGCAAAACCGCGCTTTCAGCGCTTTCCGCTGCTGCGCAGCTCCTTTTGCTCATTTCTCGGCGCTCCCTTCGTGTGTTCTTGCAAACAAAATTTCATGCAGGCATGAAATTTGCCCGCCAGAATACACAAGTGAACTGTAAATTAAAAAAATACCGAAAATTTGCCATATTTTTATTGACTAAAGATATTCTTATGGTAAAATAAATGTGTGCGCCCCGAGGATATCTTTATTTTCGGTGCAATCAGTATAGGGTGAACGTATCATCCAGGGCAATCTGGAAATACTTTACTATAACCTATCAAAATTACAAGTAGGAGGAAAAGTAACAATGGCAAAATGGGTTTACATGTTCACTGAAGGTAATGCAGACATGCGTAACCTTCTCGGTGGAAAAGGCGCAAACCTGGCTGAGATGACAAACCTGGGACTTCCTGTACCACAGGGATTCACGGTAACAACCGAGGCTTGTACACAGTACTATGAGGATGGCAGACAGATCAACGACGAGATCATGGGCCAGATCATGGAAGCAATCGATAAAATGGAAGGAATCACAGGAAAGAAATTCGGAGACGCTAAGAATCCGCTGCTCGTTTCTGTACGTTCCGGAGCAAGAGCTTCCATGCCAGGTATGATGGATACCATCCTGAACCTTGGTCTGAACGAAGAGGTTGTTGAGACTCTGTCACAGGCTTCCGGCAACCCACGTTGGGCTTGGGACTGCTACAGAAGATTCATTCAGATGTTCTCTGACGTAGTTATGGAAGTTGGTAAAAAATACTTCGAAGAGCTGATCGACAAGATGAAAGAGGAGAAAGGCGTAAAACAGGACGTAGATCTTGACGCAGATGACCTCAAAAAACTGGCTGAGCAGTTCAAAGCTGAGTACAAAGCTAAAATCGGTGAGGATTTCCCGACCGATCCTAAGGTACAGCTGATGGAGGCTGTTAAAGCCGTATTCCGTTCCTGGGACAACCCGAGAGCAAACGTTTATCGTCGTGACAACGACATCCCGTATTCCTGGGGTACCGCTGTTAACGTACAGATGATGGCATTCGGAAACATGGGAGATGACTGTGGTACAGGTGTTGCCTTCACTCGTGACCCTGCTACAGGAGAGAACGGACTGTTCGGTGAGTTCCTTACCAACGCACAGGGCGAGGACGTAGTTGCCGGTGTTCGTACACCTATGCACATTTCCGAGATGGAAGAGAAATTCCCGGAAGCTTTCAAACAGTTCAAAGATGTTTGCAAAACTCTGGAGACACATTACAGAGATATGCAGGACATGGAGTTCACTGTTGAGCACGGTAAACTGTACATGCTGCAGACACGTAACGGTAAGAGAACAGCAAAAGCTGCTCTGAAAATCGCCTGCGACCTTGTAGATGAGGGAATGAGAACAGAGGAAGAGGCAGTTGCAATGATCGATCCTCGTAACCTTGACTCTCTGCTTCATCCGCAGTTCGATGCAAAAGCACTGAAAGAGGCTACTCCAATGGCAAAAGCACTGGGAGCATCTCCGGGAGCTGCCTGCGGTAAAATCGTCTTCACAGCTGATGACGCTGTTGCATGGGCTGAAAGAGGAGAAAAAGTTGTTCTGGTTCGTCTTGAGACATCCCCGGAAGATATCACAGGTATGAAATCTGCACAGGGTATCCTGACTGTTCGTGGTGGTATGACTTCCCACGCAGCCGTAGTTGCCCGTGGTATGGGAACCTGCTGTGTATCCGGTTGCGGTGATATCGTAATGGACGAGGCAAACAAGAAATTTACACTGGCTGGCAAAGAGTTCCACGAGGGAGACTGCATCTCTCTGGATGGTTCTACAGGATGCATCTATGACGGACTGATCCCGACCGTAGACGCTACCATCGCTGGCGAGTTCGGAAGAATCATGGGCTGGGCAGATAAATACAGAACCATGAAAGTTCGTACAAACGCTGATACTCCGGCAGACGCTAAAAAAGCTCGTGAGCTTGGCGCAGAAGGTATTGGTCTTTGCCGTACAGAGCATATGTTCTTCGAAGGCAACAGAATCGATGCATTCCGTGAGATGATCTGCTCTGAGACTGTAGAAGAGAGAGAAGCAGCACTTGCTAAGATCCTTCCGGAGCAGCAGGGAGACTTCGAGAAGCTGTATGAAGCTCTGGAAGGCAACCCGGTTACCATCCGTTTCCTGGATCCGCCGCTTCATGAGTTCGTTCCGACTGAGGAAGAGGACATCAAGAAACTGGCTGACGCTCAGGGCAAAACTGTTGAGCAGATCAAAGCAATCATTTCCAGCCTGCATGAGTTCAACCCGATGATGGGTCATCGTGGATGCCGTCTTGCTGTAACTTATCCGGAAATCGCTAAGATGCAGACAAGCGCAGTAATCCGCGCAGCCATCAACGTGAAGAAAGCTCATCCGGATTGGAATGTAAAACCGGAAATCATGATCCCACTTGTTGGCGATATCAAAGAGCTGAAATACGTTAAGAAATTCGTAGTAGAGACCGCTGACGCTGAAATCGCAGCTGCAGGCAGCGACCTTGAATACGAAGTTGGTACCATGATCGAGATCCCGAGAGCAGCTCTGACTGCAGATGAGATCGCAAAAGAGGCAGACTTCTTCTGCTTCGGAACCAACGACCTTACTCAGATGACTTACGGATTCTCCCGTGACGATGCTGGTAAATTCCTGAACGCTTACTATGACGCTAAGATCTTCGAGAACGATCCATTCGCAAAACTCGATCAGGACGGCGTTGGCAAGCTGATGAAGATGGCTATCGATCTTGGAAGACCGGTTAACTCTTCTCTGCACGTAGGTATCTGCGGTGAGCACGGTGGAGATCCGAGCTCCGTAGAGTTCTGCAACAAACTGGGTCTGGACTATGTTTCCTGCTCACCGTTCCGTGTACCGATCGCTCGTCTGGCAGCAGCTCAGGCAGCTATCGCTCAGAAGAACGCTTAATTTAAGCAGAATTTGTCCGAATCAGGATATTCATGCAGTAGCATGATTTGTGTTCAAACGTAACAAGGCCCCGGCGGTCTGTAGTGATACAGGGCGTCGGGGCCTTGTTTTTGCAGTCACGAAGGAGATGGCATGAGAAGAGAGAAGATGAAAAAGAAAAAAAGTATATGGAAACGCATTGTGCTGGGCGTGCTTCTGGTTATCAAAATGAAATTCAAACAGGGCAAGCGGAAAACGTTTAACCGAATCAGGCAAGTAGCGAAGTGGATTGCAAATATCCGCTTTGACAGTTATCCGCGCGTAATCTGTAAAAAAAGGCTTGCGGAAAAACAAGAAGTATGATAGGGTAAGAACAGAATTGACAGAGAGAGGTGAAAGGATGAGAAATAACTAACTTTTGAAGACATGAAAACAGACATTTGAAAGAAAAACGATGTTCTGAAAACAGCAGATTGCGTCTGCAGATCTGTGCTGTTATATTTTCTGTCGCCAAAAGTGGGTTATGTTCTCATCGGCCCCTCTCTTTTTTGATGCCTGCATTTCAAAAAGAATCCCGGTAAAAGGGGGCTTTTTAGGGTGCCTGGGCGAAAAAAAGAGAACAGTGTCTTTTTACTTATCGCGCTGCGCGGACAGAACATCCTCTTTTTGCATCGACAGAACAGGAACATCAATGCAAAGGGGGAATTTTTTATGGCAGAAATCCAGGTAACGAATCTTACATTTGAATATGAGGGCAGTTTTGAGCCGGTTTTTGAAGAGATATCTTTCTCCGTTGATACCAACTGGAAACTCGGTTTTATTGGGCGGAATGGAAAGGGAAAGACGACATTTTTAAATCTTCTGATGGGAAAATACCCGTATCAAGGAAAGATTTCCACATCGACGGTGTTTGACTATTTCCCATATCATGTGACGGAAACACAGAAGAAGCAGACAGCGGCAGAATTTTTTGATGAGCTGAAGCCATCGTGCGAACTGTGGCGGGTGCTGATCGAAATGGAAGATCTGCAGGCAGATGCCGCATTGCTGTACCGCCCGTTTGGAACTTTAAGCTTTGGAGAACAGACAAAAGTGTTGCTCGCTGTTCTGTTTTCTGGAGAAAATGATTTTCTTCTGATCGATGAGCCGACGAACCACCTCGACCAGGATGCCAGAGCGTGTGTGCGGGAATACTTAAAGAAAAAGAAAGGCTTTATTCTGGTCTCACATGACCGCGATCTTCTGGACGCGTGCATTGACCATGTTCTTGTTTTAAACCGCGGCTCGATCGAAGTACAGAGCGGCAATTTCACTTCGTGGTGGGAAAATAAACGGCGGAAAGATCAGTTTGCGCTGGCGGAGAACGAAAAACATCTGCAGGAGATCGCATCTCTGCGGCACGCGGCAGACCGAAGCAGCCGTTGGGCGGAGAAAAATGAAAACACGAAAATCGGTTTTGACCCGATCAAAGAACATGACCGCTGCATAAGCACAAGAGCCTTTATCGGTGCCAAGACGAAGAAAATGCAGAGCCGCATCGCACAGTATGAAAAGCGGATGGAACGGGAGATCGAAGAAAAAGAGGGCTTGCTGCAGGACATTGAGCAGACAGAAAAACTTCATGTGCAGCCGCTCATCTATCCGAAAGAACGTCTTATCTTTGCCAGAAATTTGTGTGCCGGTTATCCGGGTGGCGGCAATGTGATCCGGAATCTGAACTTTGAACTGCTCCGCGGCGAGCGCGTGTTTCTGCACGGAAAGAATGGATGCGGAAAATCAACGCTTCTGCATCTGATCCGAAACCTGGCGGAGGAGACGGGAAACAGAATGCAAGATCACAGGGAAATAGAAACCCGAAGCGGCCTTTTGACTGTGGGAGCTGGCCTTACTATTTCGTATATCAGCCAGGACACCGGATTTTTATCCGGCACACTTTCCGAATACTGCAGAACGGAAAAGCTGGACTACAGCCTCCTTCTGACACTGCTTCGAAAGCTTGATTTCGAGAGAACACAGTTTGAAAAACCGATGGAAAGCTTTTCTGAGGGGCAGAAAAAGAAGGTACTGATCGCCGCAAGTTTTATCACGCCGGCGCACCTTTATATCTGGGATGAGCCGCTCAACTACATCGACGTGTTCTCACGCATGCAGATTGAACAGCTTCTCCTGAGCGCCAGCCCGACGATGCTGGTCGTTGACCACGATGTGCGGTTTCAGAAAAAATTGGCGACGCGGACAGTGAAACTGTAAAGTTACTGTTCACACAGCAGTGAAACACTTGGTGTTTCGCTGCGTAAGAAAGTGATTCAGGCGTGAGCAGCCCTCCTTTTGCGAAGCAAAACTTTAAATGCGGGATGCGAGTGTTACAGTTCGCTGGGAACCAGTGAACTGTAATATTATAAAAAAAGAACAGCAAACAGGATACCCCGGCGCGTTGAAAACTGCGTCGGGGTATGGTAAAATGAACTCCGAAAAACAGCTGAAGGAGGATATGACAGAAGATGAATGATATGAAGCGTCTGCTCTCGTATGCAGGCCCTTACAAACGGGACATGATTTTCGGAGCGGTGCTGGTATTGGTAGAAACGTGTTTTGAACTTTTTATTCCGATCCTGATTTCCAATCTGATCGACATTGGTATTGCGAACGGCGATCTCTCTTATATTTATCGCAAGGGAATTCAGATGGGAATCTGTGCGCTTTTTGCGCTTGTGACCGGAATTTTATACGCGCACTTTGCGGCGCGCGCAACGTACGGCTGGGGAGCCGAGATCCGGAAGGCGGAGTATGAGAAAATGCAGCGGTATGCATTCTCAAACCTCGACCACTTTGCGGTGTCGTCTCTGATCACCCGCATGACAACAGATGTCACAGTTATCCAGAACATGGTGAGCGCCGGGTTCCGCCCGATCACCAGGGGACCTTCTCTTCTGATTATGGGAATCGGTCTCTCATTTTATATGAATCCGCGGCTGGCGTTCGTTTTTCTTGTGTGTACACCGCTTCTCGGCTTTATTCTTTCCCTGATCGTACGAAAAGTCGCTCCGATGTATACCAGACTGCAGTCGGTGGTAGACCGCCTGAACAATGTCATTCAGGAAGGATTGACTACGATCCGTGCTGTGAAAGCGTTTGTACGGGATGAGTATGAGGAGAATAAATTCAACGAGGTTAACACAGATCTGACTGCGGAAAGTGAACAGACATTTCACTACGCTGTGCTGAATCTGCCTGCCTTTCAGAGTGTTATGTATACGGCAATCGTGCTGATCCTGTGGTTCGGTGGAAATATGATCCTGAAAAAACAGCTTGCCGTCGGAAATCTAACCGGTTTCCTGAGCTATGTCATGCAGGTCATGAACTCCATGATGATGATCGCGAATGTATTTCTGCTTCTGACACGCTCCATGGCAAGTGCGCACCGGATTGTTGAGGTACTCGATGAAAAGGTCGTTCTCACCTCACCGGAAAACGGTGCAACAGAAGTTCCGGAGGGCAGCGTGGAGTTTGACAACGTATCGTTTAAGTACAAAGAAGAAGCAAAAGAGTACGCACTTCTGGATGTTACGCTGAAGATAAAAGCCGGCCAGACGGTTGGAATCCTCGGCGGAACAGGCTCTTCGAAAACGACGCTGGTGCAGCTCATTCCGCGTCTGTACGACACCAGTTGCGGCACCGTCCGTGTCGGCGGAAGGGATGTGCGGGAGTATGATCTTGCTGCTCTCCGCAATGCGGTCAATATTATCCTGCAGAAAAATGTGCTGTTCTCCGGAACTGTACGTGACAATCTGAAATGGGGCAATGCGGATGCATCCGATGAGGAGATCTGGGAAGCATGCCAGGCGGCGTGTGCAGATGAATTCTTAAACCGCATGCCGGATGGACTTGATACCGTACTTGAACAGGGCGCAAGTAACCTTTCCGGCGGCCAGAAGCAGCGCCTCTGCATCGCACGTGCACTGATCGGAAAGGCGAAAATTCTGATTTTTGATGATTCCACGAGTGCTGTCGATACAGCGACGGAGAAAAAGATTCGGGAAGCGCTGGCGGCGCGGAAGGATGTTACAAAGATTATCATCGCACAGAGAGTAACATCCGTTATGAATACGGATCAGATCATCATTCTCGATGATGGAAAGATTCACCGGATCGGTACACACGCGGAACTGCTGGCGGACGATCCGATTTACCAGGAAATTTACGCATCGCAGATGAAGGGAGGAGACGAAAATGGCAGCGAGAGCTTATAGCGGAAAGAAACCAAAGAACTTAAAACATACGTTGCGCGTATTTCTGTCTTATCTGGGACGGCACAAAAAAATGCTGGCGGTTGTAGCGGTACTCGTTACCATCAGCGCGGGAGCTAATCTCCTGGGAACGTATATGATCCGCCCGGTCGTCAACGGACTGGCAGACGGAGATGTGCATACACTGCTGCGCGGCGTGCTGATTACGGCACTCATTTTCGGGTGCGGCGCACTCGCAGCATACGGCTACACGCAGACCATGGTAAAAGCAGCACAGCAGGTTGTCTTTGATATCCGCCGCGATCTGTTCGAACACGTCCAGACACTGCCGCTGCAGTTTTTCGACAGCAGACGCCACGGCGATATCATGAGTCTTTTCACGAACGATATCGACACGATGGCAGATGCCCTGAACAACAGTTTTGCGATGGTTATCCAGAGCTTCATCCAGA
This sequence comes from Fusicatenibacter sp., assembly GCF_977045365.1. Classification (NCBI taxonomy): domain Bacteria; kingdom Bacillati; phylum Bacillota; class Clostridia; order Lachnospirales; family Lachnospiraceae; genus Fusicatenibacter; species Fusicatenibacter sp. Next base: position 31,740 of record NZ_CDRRUH010000005.1, on the reverse strand, counting down.
TTGTGGGAACACTGACCTTGCTGTATGTCCTGAACTGGCGGCTCTCGCTGATTGTAACGGTGTGCTACGGTATCATGTTCTGGTATATCAAGTTCAGCGGAAAGCGCAGCAAGGGTTATTATACGAAGCAGCAGAACAGCCTCGGAGAACTGAATGGCTATATTGAGGAGCTGATCACCGGACAGAAAGTCGTCAAGGTGTTCCACCACGAAGAAGAGAGCTTTACGGAATTCTGCAAAAAGAATGAGGAGCTCCGGAAAGCGGGAACCGGCGCGCAGGGGTATGCGGCGACGATGGTTCCTGTCGTTGTCAGCATTTCGTATGTCAATTATGCGATTGTGGCAGTGCTCGGCGGCCTTCTCGCCCTGCACGGAAAAGCCGATATCGGAAGCCTGGCAAGCTACCTTGTCTTTGTCCGCCAGGCGGCGCTTCCGATCAACCAGTTCACCCAGCAGAGCAACTTCCTTCTCTCAGCGCTCGCCGGTGCGGAGCGTGTCTTCGACGTGATGAGCCTGGAGCCGGAAATCGATGAGGGAAAAGTGGAACTGGTCAACGTAAAAGAAGAGAACGGCGCACTTGCCGTCTGCGAAGAGACAACAGGCCGCTGGGCATGGAAGCGCCCGGACGGAACGATGACGGAATTAAAGGGCGATGTGCGTTTTGAAAACGTGGATTTCGGCTACACGGCAGACCGTCTGATCTTAAAGAACATCAGCCTGTATGCCAAACCAGGCCAGAAAATTGCTTTTGTCGGTTCCACAGGAGCCGGAAAAACGACGATCACGAATCTGATCAACCGTTTCTACGACGTCCAGGGCGGTGCGGTTGTCTACGACGGCATTGACGTAAAAGATATCGAAAAAGACGCTTTGCGCCACTCCCTTGGTATCGTTCTGCAGGATACCCATCTGTTCACGGGAACCGTAGCAGAAAATATCCGTTTTGGAAAACTCGATGCCACGCAGGAAGAAATTGAACGTGCGGCCAAAATTGCGAATGCGGATTCCTTCATCCGCCGTCTGCCGAACGGCTACGACACGATGCTGACCTCCGACGGAGCCAACCTCTCCCAGGGCCAGCGCCAGCTTCTCGCGATTGCCCGTGCCGCCGTTGCCGATCCGCCGGTGCTGATTCTTGACGAGGCAACATCCTCCGTTGACACCAGAACCGAGGCGCTGATCGAAAAAGGAATGGACCAGCTCATGGAGGGCAGAACCGTATTTGTCATCGCCCACCGCTTAAGCACCGTGCGAAACGCCAATGCGATCATGGTGCTGGAGCAGGGAAATATCGTAGAGCGCGGCGACCACGACGCACTTCTGGCACAGAAAGGAAAATATTATCAGCTCTATCATGGAATGTTTGAGCTGAGTTAAAAAGAAAGGAGTAAAGAGTATGAGAAAATATAACCGTATTTTTCTGATCGTCCTGGATTCTCTCGGAATCGGGGCGATGGCGGATTCGGAGAAGTTTGGGGATGTCGGTGTCAATACCTTCGGCCACATCTGGGAGAGTCAGGGAGGCCTTGAAATCCCGAACCTGCGCCGCCTCGGCATGGGAAATCTCTGCGGTGTGACAGAGGATGAGGCAAAGGGTTACGCCAGAAGACTGAACGAGGCGAGCAACGGAAAAGACACCATGACCGGCCACTGGGAGATGATGGGAATTTACACGACAAAGCCGTTCGTTACGTTCACCGACCACGGATTTCCGAAAGAACTGATCGACGAGCTGGAAAAACGAACCGGCAGAAAGATCATCGGCAATAAGGCGGCGAGCGGAACGGAGATCCTCGATGAGCTGGCCGAGCGCGAGATCGAAAATGGAGAACTGATCGTCTATACCTCGGCGGATTCTGTACTGCAGATCTGCGGCAATGAGGAGACGATGGGACTGGAGACGCTGTATCATTACTGCGGGATTGCCCGTGAGCTGACGATGAAAGACGAGTGGAAAGTCGGCCGTGTCATTGCAAGACCGTACGTCGGAAAGAAAAAAGGAGAGTTTGTCCGCACATCAAACCGTCACGACTACGCTGTCAAACCGACGGGAAAAACCGTGCTGAATGCGATGCAGGAGGCAGGATACGATGTTATCAGCATCGGAAAAATCAACGATATTTTCTGCGGAGAGGGCATCACGGAGAGCCTGAAATCCAAGAGCAGCGTCCACGGCATGGAGCAGACGATCGAGACGGCAGGAAAAGATTTTACCGGACTGTGCTTCGTCAACCTCGTCGATTTCGATGCACTCTGGGGCCACAGAAGAAACCCGGAAGGCTACGGAAAAGAGATTGAAAAATTCGATGTGAACCTTGGAAAGCTACTGGAGCAGTTAAAAGACGACGATCTGCTCCTGATCACGGCAGACCACGGCAACGACCCGACTTATACCGGAACGGACCACACCAGAGAACAGGTGCCGCTCCTTGCGTACTCACCGTCCATGAAGGAAAGCGGCCTTCAGGAGACGAAGGACACCTTCGCCGTGATCGGCGCATCCGTTGCAGAAAACTTCGGCGTGGAAATGCCGGAGGGCACGATCGGAACATCGATTCTCCCGGAATGGAAGTAACTGCTTGACACTGCAGCAGTTACGATATGTGGTGACCGTAGCGGAGATGGGAACCATCACAGAGGCGGCAAACCGGCTGTACATTTCCCAGCCGAGCCTTACAAATGCGATTCATGAACTTGAAAAAGAGATGAACCTTGTGATTTTCAACCGGACAAACAAGGGAATCACCCTCTCGAAGGAGGGAGATGATTTTCTTGGCTACGCGCGTCAGGTGCTTGAGCAGGCGGCGATCCTGGAGGATAAGTACAAGGGAAAAGACGGCGGAAAGAAACAGTTCTGCGTGTCGACGCAGCATTACTCCTTTGCCGTCAATGCGTTTGTGGATCTGATCCAGAAATATGGACAGAAGGAGTACGATTTCAGCCTCCGGGAGACACAGACGTACGAGATCATCGAGGATGTGGCGCGGATGCGCAGCGAGATTGGGATTCTGTTTTTAAACGATTTTAACGAAAAGGTGCTGACGAAGCTTTTAAAAGCGCAGGAACTGGAATTTCATCTTCTGTTTGTCGCAAGGCCGCACGTTTTCATCAGCAGAAATCATCCGCTGGCACAGCAGACGGTGATCACCAACGAAGAACTCGAAGAATATCCGTACCTCTCGTTTGAGCAGGGTGAGCACAATTCGTTCTACTTTTCTGAGGAAATCTTTTCGGCATCGGAGCGGAAGAAAAACATCCGCGTGCGCGACCGTGCCACGCTGTTCAACCTTCTGATCGGCCTGAACGGATATACCGTGTGCAGCGGCGTGATCGACGAAAATCTGAATGGAAAGGACATTATCGCCGTTCTGCTCGCCGATGAGAGCGAAATGCGGATCGGCTACATCACACATAAAAAAGGAAGACGCAGCAGCATTGGCGTTGCGTACCTGGAATGTTTAAAAAAATATCTGGAGTAAACAAAGAACAGGCTGTCCATAGCTTGAAACTATGGGCAACCTGTTTTTTTCAGTATTTTTCAAATCGGAAACTGTCGCGTATAATACAGTTTGTCGAAAGGACAACAAACACTTTGGATGAAAACGAACAGGAAGAGGAGAAGGCTATGCAGACATCAGTGATTGGGTTTCCGAGAATCGGTACCCTGCGGGAATTAAAATTTGCTTCTGAAAAATATTTTCGGAACGAGATCAAAGCGGAGGAGCTGCTGCAGACAGCAAAAGATCTGCGGAAAGCACATTGGATGACACAGAAAGAGGCCGGAATTACGTTTATTTCCAGCAACGATTTTTCACATTACGATCTGGTACTCGATACGGCCGTACTGCTTGGAATCGTTCCAAAACGGTATCAGGAGCTGCAGTTATCCGCACTGGATACCTACTTTGCCATGGCAAGAGGATATCAGGGTACATCCGGTGATGTAAAAGCACTGGCAATGAAAAAATGGTTCAACACCAACTATCATTATATTGTACCGGAAGCAGAAGATGACACCGTCATCCATCTTTCCGCGTCCAAGCTTTTTGATGAGTATGCGGAGGCAAAAGAGCTTGGCATTGCGACAAAACCGGTTGTGATTGGAGCCTACACGATGCTGAAGCTTTGCAGATTCACCGGAGAAAAGAAAGCGGAGGATTTCATCGGGGATCTCACAGCAGCCTATCAGGAACTGCTGAAGGAGTGTCAGAAACAGCAGATTGCGTGGGTACAGTTTGATGAGCCGGCCCTTGTCCGCGATATGGATGCGCAGGATGTGGAGTTGTTCCACCGCCTTTATGACGCGGTTCTGCAGGAAAAAGGAAACTGCCGTGTTCTGGTGCAGACATATTTCGGTGATGTAAGGGATGTTTACCAGGATCTCACCGCAATGGATTTCGACGGAATCGGCCTTGATTTTCTGGAGGGAAAAGAGACGGTGCGCCTGATCGAAGCGTACGGCTTTCCGGCTGACAAAATCCTGTTTGCGGGACTCGTCAATGGAAAGAATATTTGGAAGAATCATTACGAGAAAACACTGCAGACGGTGAAAGGCCTGCAGGAAAAGAACATTTCTGTCGTACTTTCCACTTCCTGTTCTCTGCTTCATGTGCCTTACACGCTGAAGCATGAAACAAAGCTTCCAAAGGAATGCAGCGCTTATTTTGCTTTTGCGGAGGAAAAGCTGACGGAGCTGCAGGAACTTGGAGTTTTAGCAGACCTTGCGGACTATACAAAAGCGGAGAGTTATCAGAACAATCACAGACTTTTTGCGGAGAAGAGAGACTGTGAAAATGACGGGGTGCGTGAGCGCCTGTCCCGCATCACCGAACAGGATGCCGTACGTCTGCCGAAGCGGAGCGAGCGGCAGAAACTGCAGAAAGCGGAATTTGGCCTGCCGGAGTTTCCGACCACAACGATCGGTTCCTTCCCGCAGACCAGGGATGTCAAAGCAAATCGTTCGGCTTACCGGAAAGGGGAAAAGACGAAGGAAGAGTACGAAGCCTTTAATCGTGCAAAAATTGCGGAGTGTGTTGCATGGCAGGAGGAGATCGGACTCGACGTGCTGGTACACGGCGAATATGAGAGAAATGATATGGTAGAGTACTTTGGTGAGGCGCTTGGCGGTTTCCTGTTCACAGAGAAGGGCTGGGTACAGTCGTATGGAACCCGCTGCGTAAAACCGCCGGTTATCTGGGGTGATGTATACCGTAAGAGTCCGATTACCGTTGCCTGGTCTGTTTATGCGCAGTCCCTGACGAAAAAAATCATGAAGGGAATGCTGAGCGGCCCGGTTACGATCCTCAACTGGTCGTTCCCGAGAGAAGATATCTCCATCAGGGAATCGATTTCTCAGATTGCCCTGGCGATCCGCGACGAGGTGCTCGATCTTGAGGCGAATGGAATCCGCATGATTCAGATCGACGAGGCTGCCCTTCGCGAGAAGCTGCCGCTGCGGAAATCAGACTGGTACAGCGAGTATCTTGATTTTGCCATCCCGGCATTCCGCCTGACACACAGCGGAGTCGAAGCGGAAACGCAGATTCACACCCATATGTGCTACAGTGAATTCACCGACATCATCCCGGCCATCGATGATATGGATGCGGATGTCATCACCTTTGAAGCATCGCGTTCGGATCTGCAGATTCTGGATTCCTTAAGAAAAAATCATTTTGAGACAGAGGTTGGACCTGGCGTTTATGACATTCATTCTCCGCGTGTTCCGTCTGTGGAGGAGATGGTGCAGAGCCTTACGGTGATGCTCACAAAAATTCCGAAAGAGAAACTGTGGGTCAACCCGGACTGCGGACTGAAGACAAGAGGTGTGCCGGAGGCAGATGCGAGCCTTCGGAATATGGTAAAAGCGGCAGAGGAAATCCGGAAAAAATTCAGTTAAATATTCAGCGAAGGCGGTAGGAGCCTTTGGATAACTTCGTGAGCCGTCCCTCTTCCAGCAGTTTTTTTAAAACGCGCTGGAGCTGGCGGCGGCTGCAGTGGAGCTGCATGGCCATTTTTTCTACACCGGAAAAGGTCTGATCCGGGCAGCGCTTTGACAGATAGGAGAGGAATGCTTCCTCAAGCGTGGAAAAATTGGACTGAGAGCTGGAATAAAGCATCAGTTTTTCTGTGACGGAGGTTAAAAGATAACGTAAAAAGCGGTTGTCGTCAAGCAGAAACTCTTTGGCGGTGCCAAGCGGCAGGACAATGCAAAGCGCGGTGGTGCGTGCCTCAATCTGGTGCGTATCATCGCGCTTTCCGCAGAATTCCATATCGCCGATGCAGGTAAAGCTGTCGAGATAGCCGATCGGATAGCTGGTGCCGTCGGCGCGGTTGGCACTGATCTCAATGGAGCCGTTCACAAGAAATGAGAGATATTCCTCAGGGTTCAGCATGTCGAGGCGTTCTCCCTTTTCAAACTGGTACAGGGAAAAGGCGAGATCCGGGGTGTTAAAAAGCGACGGAATCTCATATTTCTGAAGATAAAAGTCCAGCAGAGCCGGATCAAAGATTCGTTTCATAGAAAAAATCCCCTCTTAAAGAATCTGTTTTTTCTTCCTTATTGTGACATATGACACAATAAAAAGCAAGAAAGTCTGCTAAGATACACGAGGACAAAAGGAAAGTTACAGTTCACTCAGCAGTGAAACACTTGCTGTTTCGCCGCGTGAGAAAGTGATTCAGGAAAAAGTGAGAAAAGGGGAGTTTTCAAAATGGAAAATGAATTGTTTGAGAAAACCAAAGTGTCAAAAGCATATATGACGCTCGCGCTCCCGGTCGTGCTCGGCATGGTGGTATCGCTGATCTATAATATGGTAGATACCTTCTTCATCGCGCGGACCGGAAACACCGCACTGATCGCCGGCGTATCGCTCGGCACGCCGATTTTCACGCTGATGATCGCACTCGGAGACATCTTCGGCGTCGGCGGAAGTTCTGTGATTTCGCGTCTCTTCGGCAAAAAAGAGTACGAGGACGGAAGACGGATCAGCGTATTCTGCTTTTATGCAGCGATTGCTGTCGGCATTGTGGTCAGCATCATTCTGCTTGTCGCAAAACAGCCGATTCTTGGCCTGCTCGGCTGCGATGAGACGACGTGGCAGTATGCGGGGGACTATTACCAGTGGATTGCACTCGGCGCACCGTTTATCATTGTCCAGCTGACACCGAACAACCTGGTGCGCACCGAAGGTTTTGCCAAAGCATCCATGATCGGAACGATGATCGGAGCCGTGGTCAACATCATTCTCGACCCGGTTTTTATCTACACCCTTGGCCTGGGAGCGGCAGGTGCTGCGATTGCTACGGTGCTTGGCAATATCTGCGGCGATATTTTCTATGTGATTTTTATAATAAAGAAATGCCGTTATCTCTCCGTCGATTTCCGGAAACTGAAAGTGACCGGCGCGGAAGTTCTGGCTGTCCTTGCAATCGGCATTCCGGCCTCTGTCACCAACTTCATGCAGAGCATCGGCGTGACGCTGACGAACCGCTTTTTACAGCCGTATGGAACCGACAAAGTCGCAGCGATGGGAATTGCCCTCAAAATTATTATGATTTCCGTTCTTGTCATGGTTGGTTTTGCCTTCGGCGGACAGCCGCTGGTCGGATACAACTATGGTGCAAAGAACAAAAAACGTTTCAACGAGACAATCCGTTTCGCCTTCCTTCTGGAAGTACTGACCGGTGCCGGAATGGCGATTGTGCTCGGTGCGGCGGCTCCGCTTCTGGTGGGACTGTTCTTAAAAGATGCCAGTGTAATCGCAGTCGCCCAGCAGATCCTACGCGTCCAGCTCATCGGTATGCCGTTTGCAGGTATCGTACTCGCATCGACCTGTATTTTCCAGGCAATCGGAAATGGGGCAGGCGCACTGATTCTCTCAGCAGGACGTCAGGGTGTGATTTTTGCCATTGTCATTATCTGTGCATCAAAGATCGCCGGATTTTCCGGTGTTATTGCCTCCCAGCCGGTTTCGGATTTCCTGACGGCGCTTGTGGCAGTGATGATTCTGCTGCAGTGGAAGAAAAAAGCACTTGCAGATTAAAAATTTTGAAAAAAGCAGTAAAGCGGCTGCGGCCAGAGTTCCCAGGGTGGGAGCCGGCTGCAGCTGTTTTTGCGCATGCAGAAAATAAAACGATGTGCCCACGTCAAAAACACGTAAAAGTGACGAAAAACCGTCATGCAATTCGTCAGTATTACGGGATTGCATTCCGGGAAAACAAGATATAAAATGGCATGAGATTCGACAAAAAGGGGAAGCAAAAACACACAAAAACAGGGAGGACATCACATGGCAATAAAGAAAAGTGCAGTAAAAGATCTGACAAACGGCAGCCCGGTAAAACTGATTCTGGGGTTTGCGCTGCCGCTGCTGCTCGGCATGCTGTTCCAGCAGTTTTACAGCATGGTCGATACCATTATTGTAGGAAAATTCTTAGGCGCGAAAGCACTCGCAGCCGTTGGAAGCACAGGCTCGATCAACTTCATGATCGTGGGATTCTGTATGGGAATCTGCAATGGATTTGCAATTCCGGTTGCACAGATGTTCGGTGCAGGCGATAAAAAAGCGCTGTGCCGGTATGTAGGAAACGGAGCCGTCCTGGCCGGACTCTTTTCCATAACGATGACGGTTCTGGTCTGTATCTGGTGCCGTGACATTCTGATTCTGATGAAAACCCCGTCCGATATTCTGGACGGTGCATACGCCTATATCTTTGTCATTTTCCTCGGCATTCCGCTGATGGTGCTCTATAACCAGACATCAGCGATCATGCGGAGCCTCGGCGACAGCCGTTCCCCGCTGATTTTCCTTGGCATCTCGTCGGTGCTGAATATCGTGCTCGACCTTGTGCTGGTCCGCCCGATGGGTGTGGCAGGAACTGCGTGGGCAACAATTATCGCGCAGGGAATCTCCGGATTCTTATGTCTCTTTTATATGAAGAAAAAATTTACCATCCTCACCTTTACGAGGGAGGACTGGAAGCTGCACAAGCACTATGTGATTAACCTTTGCAACATGGGAATCCCGATGGGACTGCAGTATTCGATCACCGCGATCGGAAGCGTTATTTTACAGACCGCCGTCAACGGACTTGGTTCCACCGCGGTTGCCTCTGTCACCGCTGCCGGTAAAATTTCCATGTTCTGCTGCTGCCCGTTCGATGCACTTGGCTCTACCATGGCAACGTACGCCGGACAGAACGTCGGAGCGAAAAAGATGGATCGTGTCCACACTGGAATCCTGGCAAGCTCGATCATTGGAAGCGTGTATTCCGTGGTCATCTTAGGCGTCATGTTCCTGTGGTCCCGCCAGATCTCGCTTCTTTTTGTGGATGCATCCGAGACGGTCATCCTCGATCAGGCGCGTCAGATGCTGCTGATCAACATGGTATTTTACATTCCGCTGACCCTTGTCAATGTCGTACGCTTTACCGTGCAGGGCATGGGCTTCAGCAAATTTGCAATCCTTGCCGGCGTCTGCGAGATGATCGGCCGTTCGGTGGTAGCCTTTTTCCTGGTTCCGTATTTTGGTTACACCGCAGTCTGCTTCGCAAGCCCGGTGGCATGGATTCTCGCCGATCTGTTTCTAGTTCCGGCGTACCTGTACTGCGCAAAAACGCTTCGTTCTCTTTTTGAGAAAAATGCGCAGATGATGTAAGCTGTGCCGCAAGATGGACAAGCTGTTTCAATTCTGGTATAATGGAGCCTGGATTTTAGGAAAGCTGAAAAAGAATCCCATAGAAGAGAGGAAGATATCCTATGAAACAGTCGGTATTAGAATATAAGAAACTTCTGGAGCAGGAAGGCCTTCTGGTGGAATTTGCAGAGCCGGAAGGAAAAGAAGGAGAGGACAGACCCGTTACCCTCGTAACGTATTTTTCGGGCGGAGCGGATCAGGGAACGCTGTTTCTCTGCAAAGGAGCTGCATTCAAAGAGGCATACTTAAAAGACGCCGTAAACCGCGGTGCTGTTGCCTATGTAAGTGAAAAAAAATACGAAGCGGGAAAAGAAATTCCGGCGCTCATCGTCAACGATGCCAGAAAAGCACAGTTTGTGCTGGGTGAGGCGTTTTACGATTATCCGGCAAAGTCGCTGCATGTCACGGCGCTGACCGGAACAAAAGGAAAGACAACGACAGCCTACTACCTGCAGTCGATGCTCGATGCCTGCCTGAAAAAACAGGGCGGAAACGGATGTGCACTGTTAAGTTCGATTGAATATTACGACGGAAAGACGAGAGAAGCATCAACGCTCACCACGCCGGAATCCCTGGAGCTGTGCCGCCATATGCGCAATGCCGTAGATGCAGGCCTTTCCCATATGGTGATGGAAGCATCCTCCCAGGCGCTCAAATACGAGAGAGTCGGAAACACGCATTTTGATACCGCCATTTTCCTGAACATCTCCGAGGACCACATCAGCCCGACGGAGCACAAGGATTTTGATGATTATTTCCAGTCGAAATTAAAGATCTTCGACCGCTGCACCTGCGCCTGCGTGAACCTGGACAGCGATCATATCGAGGAAATCCTGAAAGCTGCGGCAAAATGTGAGCGCGTCGTTACGTTTGGATCGAAAGAAAATGCTGTAATCCGCGTGAGTGATATCAAGCCGGGCAGAGGAAAATTTTATTTCCATGTGGCAGGACCGGATTTCTCGGAAGATTTTACCCTGCCGGTGCACGGAGCCTTCAATGTGGAGAATGCCGTAGCTGCCATTGCGGCTGCCTGGTCGATGGGAATCCCGGTTTCGCTGATCAAGGAAAGCCTCCTTGGCGTCACCGTTCCGGGAAGGATGGAGACGTATGAGAGCAGCGCGGGCGAGGTCACAGCGATCGTGGATTTCGCACACAATGGCCTGAGTTTTGAAAAAATGTTTGATACCGTAGCACTCGAATACCCGGGAAGCCGCGTAAGCGTTGTGTTTGGAGCCCCGGGCGGAAAAGCATTCAACCGCAGAAAAGATATGGGTGAGATTTCCGGAAAACGGGCGGACCGGATTTTCCTCGTACCGGATGATCCGGGAAACGAAGATCCGCAGGCGATCTGTGAGGAGATCGGCGGATACATAGCAAAGGAAGGTGCATCCTTCCAGATCCGCATGGACCGCGGAGCAGCAATCCGGGAGGCGATTCTTGGCGCCGTACCGGGAGAGGTTGTTCTGATCCTTGGAAAAGGCGCGGACGTGACGATACACGTCGGAAACGGAAATGTGCCGTACCGGTCAGATGCCGTCTATGCAAAAGAGGCGCTTGCCGAATATGGAAATGCATTTGCCGAAGCGGCAACGGCCCGTGAAACAGAAGAATAGAAGCAAAAACAGAAAAAACAGAGCAAAAAAGACACGGAACAGAAAAATCCGTGTCTTTTTTGCGTCTGGCGGCAGCAGAAACGAAAATCAGACAGGAAATTTGGCGGATACATCCTACAAAATGTAGAAAAGAAGGACAAAAACTAACACGTATGACGAAAAGTTGTTAAAAATATAACGAACGAAAGTTAGACATGTGAAACTGAGCGCAGAAAGCAAAAACCCGGGAACCATGCGGAAAAAGACGAATTCTGCGGGATGAAGGACAAAGCTGTAAGTTTTTGGAAAGAATTCTTGTGAAAAAGAACAAAAAATGGTATAGTTGTATTGAAATATGTCCAGAACACCCCTTCTGGAAGCGTACGGGCTCGGTGAGAAAAAAGATTTCACGAAAATGCTCGAAAAAAACACTTGTTAAATTCTTGTCATAGTGCTATGATAAGGAAAGTGAAAAATTTATCAATCACAAAAACCAACTAGGGGTATTTTAGAAAGGAGTATTTATGAGCAGCAAGATTACCATCATTGGAGCTGGAAGCGTTGGATCTACGATCGCCTATACACTGTCGAACGAAGATATCGCATCTGAGATCGTCCTCATCGATATTAACAAGAAAAAAGTAGAGGGAGAGGTTATGGACATCGCGCAGGGTACCTGCTTCCGCGATCCGGTCTCCATCATTGCCGGTGAGTATGAGGATGCCAAGGACTCTGATATCGTAATTATTACTTCCGGTATTGCAAGAAAGCCTGGCCAGACCCGTATTGAGCTGACCCAGACCAACGTAAACATCTTAAAATCCATCACACCGGAAATCGTAAAAGCGGCTCCGAATGCCATCTACATCATTGTAAGCAACCCGGTTGATATCATGACCTACGTGTTTACAAAGATCTCCGGACTTCCGGAAAACCAGATCCTTGGTTCCGGTACCATGCTGGATTCCGCAAGACTTCGCTGCGGACTGTCTGAACACCTCAACATTGCCCAGAAAAACATCCACGCTTACGTATTCGGTGAGCACGGCGATACTTCCTTCATTCCGTGGAGCGGCGCTTACGTTTCCGGTGTCAGCCTGGACGAGTACTACGAGAGCGTAGAAAAAATGGGCAGAGACGTTACCAAGATCGACAAAGATGCTATGCTTGAGTATGTCAGAACCTCCGGTGGACAGGTTATTGCAAACAAAGGAGCTACGTTCTATGCAGTATCTGTTGCAGTATGTAAGCTGGTAGCAACCATTCTTTCTTCTTCCGATTCTGTAGCAACCGTATCTTCCATGATGCACGGTGAGTACGGCATCGAGGATGTATGCTTAAGCACACTGACCCTCGTTGGACCGAAAGGCGTACAGGGCAAGATCCCAATGCGCATGACAAAAGAGGAAGTAGAAAAACTCAAAGCAAGTGCCGATGCATTAAAAGCAGTTATCGCACAGATCGAGCACTAAGAGCGTTTTTTAGCTCAAAACATAAAACCTTATGGCAGTGGCAGAAAGTGCGAAAGAGCGGTATCTCCCACTGCCTTAACGTGCGCCTGAAGGGGTTTTCCGGAGGGTGCACGAAAAGAAGAGTACCGGAAGCTTTTCCGGTGCCGGACAGAAGATACCGCGGGAAAAATGGAAACCAACAGGAGCAAGTAAGAAAGGAGCAATTCCATGACCTACAGTTATTTTCCGGGCTGTACGCTGAAGAACAAAGCAAAAGATCTGGATCACTATGCCAGAGAGTGCGCAAAAGTTCTGGGATTTGAACTGGAAGAAATTGAAAACTGGCAGTGCTGCGGAGCCGTGTATCCACAGGCATCCGATGAAATCGCCACAAAACTTTCTTCGGTTCGCGCCTTAGCAGACGCCAAAGAAAAAGGACAGGATCTGATCACAGTCTGTTCCGCCTGTCATCACGTGATCAAACGCGTAAACGATGACATGGCGAATGTAGAGGACATTCAGACCAAAGTAAACAACTACATGGCTCTTTCCGAGCCGTATCTTGGCGAAACAAAAGTGCTTCATTATCTGGAAGTACTGCGTGACGTCGTTGGATTTGACAAGATCAAAGAGAAAGTGGTAAATCCATTAAAAGGAAGAAAAATCGGCGCATATTACGGCTGCATGCTGCTTCGTCCGAGTACCACAATGCAGTTTGACGATCCGGAAAATCCGACTATCATTGAAGACTTTATCAAGGCCCTTGGCGCAACACCGGTCGTATATCCGATGAGAAATGAGTGCTGCGGTGGCTACATATCCCTGAAAGAAAAGAAAATGGCATCCAACATGGTAGACCAGATCATGGCGTCCGCATCCTACAAAGGAGCAGAAGAACTGATCACCGCATGTCCGCTTTGCATGTACAACCTGCGCAATAACGGAACAAAAGAAGGTCTTCCGGTTACCTACTTTACCGAGCTTCTTGCAGAAGCACTCGGCATCAAAGAGGAGGTGCAGGCATGAAAATTGTAACATCCGATGAAATCCGTGCCATCGCCGGCGTGGATACCAGAAAATGTATGAGATGCGGTAAATGCTCTGCATCCTGCCCTGCTTACAATGAGATGGACATCCGTCCGCATCAGTTCGTATCCTATGTACAGAACGGCGATGTGGAAGCGCTGATGAACTCCAAGTCCATCTGGAAATGCCTCTCCTGCTTCGCATGCGTAGAGCGCTGTCCAAGAGACGTAAAACCTGCCAAACTGATCGAGGCAGTCCGTCTTTCTGTCATCCGCCAGAAAGGTGAGAATTATCTCTCCCCGGATGAAATTCCGGCACTTCTGGACGATGAGACTCCGCAGCAGCTACTGATGAGTGCATTCCGTAAATATAGAAAGTAAAAAACAACCCATCCACAGAAAGGTGAGAGAAAAGTGCAAAGAATAGGAGTATTTGTCTGCCACTGCGGTACAAATATTGCGGCTACCGTTGATGTTAAAAAAGTTGTTGATGTCATCAGCAAAGAGCCGGGTGTTGTACATGCAGAGGATTATCAGTATATGTGTTCCGAAACAGGTCAGCAGAAAGTGATCGATGCCATTCAGAACGAGCATCTGACCGGCGTTGTGATCTGTTCCTGCTCTCCGCGTATGCATGAAGGAACGTTCCGCAAAGCAGCAGAAAAAGCGGGTCTGAACCCGTATCAGCTGGAGATTGCAAACATTCGTGAGCAGTGTTCCTGGATTCATAAAGATATGGAAGAGGCTACCGAGAAGGCCGTGATCCTGGCCCGTGCAGCCGTTGCAAAAGTTATGCTGGACACCCCGCTTACCCCGGGCGAGAGCCGCGTTGTAAAACGTGCTCTGGTGATCGGAGGCGGTATCGCAGGTATTCAGACAGCACTGGATATCGCAGATGCAGGCTATGAAGTAGATATCGTAGAGAAGACCCCGAGTATCGGCGGAAGAATGTCCCAGCTTGATAAAACATTCCCAACCCTCGACTGTTCTTCCTGTATCCTGACTCCTCGTATGGGAGAGGTAAATGCCCATGAGAAGATCAACATCTATACCTACAGTGAAGTAGAGAGCGTTGGCGGATTTGTCGGTGATTTCAAAGTAGACATCCGCAAAAAAGCAAGATACGTAGATATGGACAAATGTACCGGATGTGGCCTCTGCCAGGAGAAATGTCCATCCAAGAAAAACTTAAGCGAGTTCAACCGTGGACTGTCCACACGTACTGCAATTTACACACCGTTCGCACAGGCAGTTCCGAATGTGCCGGTCATTGATACTGCAAACTGTATCCATTTCAAAACCGGAAAATGCGGTATCTGTTCCAAAGTCTGTGCAGCAGGTGCAGTAAATTACGATCAGAAAGATGAAGTAATTACCAGAGAGTACGGTGCCATCGTTGTTGCAACCGGTTTTGATACCATCAATCTGGATAAGTTTGATGAATATTATTACAACCAGAGCAAGGATGTTATTACCTCTCTTGAGATGGAGCGTCTGATGAACGCTGCCGGCCCGACAGGCGGTAAAGTAGTACGTCTTTCCAATGGCGAGCATCCGAAGGATATCGTATTTATCCAGTGCGTTGGTTCCCGTGACGTAACCTGCAGAGGAAAGAGCTATTGCTCCAAGATCTGCTGTATGTACACCGCAAAACAGGCTATGCTGGTGCGTGACCACTATCCGGATGTCAATGTACATGTCTTCTACATTGATGTTCGTACCCCGGGTAAGAACTTCGATGAGTTCTACCGCCGTGCAGTAGAAGAGTTTAGTGTAGACTATATCAAAGGTCAGGTAGGAAAAGTATCTGAGGCTCCGAACGGACGTCTTCTGGTACAGGGATCCGATCTTCTGGACAACCGCCAGATTAAGATGGAAGCAGATCTTGTTGTCCTTGCAACGGCAATCGAACCGAGTAAAGATGCAAGAAAACTGGCTACCATGCTGACTGCAAGTATGGATACCAACGACTTCTTTACCGAGGCACACGCAAAACTGCGTCCGGTCGAGTCTCCGACCGCAGGAGTTTTCCTCTCCGGTGTATGCCAGGGACCAAAAGATATTCCGGAAACCGTTGCACAGGCCGGAGCAGCTGCTGTTAAAGTAGTCGGACTGCTTGCAAAAGACAAACTGACCACCAACCCGTGTACAGCAGAATCCAATCCGCTGTTCTGTAACGGATGTGCATCCTGTGAAAAAGTCTGCCCATACGGCGCGATTTCTTACGAAGATCGTCAGGTCAACGACCATGGAATCCGTGAAACCAGACATGTGGCAGTCGTTAACGGCGCACTTTGCCATGGATGTGGTGCATGTACCGTTGCATGTCCGTCCGGTGCTATGGACCTGAAAGGATTCTCCAATAGACAAATTCTCGCGGAGGTAGATGCAATATGCCGATAGATAACAACGAAAACAAAGAATTTAAGCCAGTCATCGTGGCATTCTGCTGCAACTGGTGCTCCTACGCAGGAGCAGACCTGGCAGGTTCCAGCCGCCTTTCCTATCCGGCAGATGTAAAGATCATCCGTGTTCCATGTTCCTGCCGTGTCAATCCGCTCTTTATCTTAAGAGCATTCCAGAAGGGTGCTGACGGAGTTATTCTCTGCGGATGTCATCCGGGAGACTGCCATTACAGTACAGGAAACTATTATGCAAGAAGACGTATGACCCTGCTGTTCTCCATGCTCGATTACATTGGTGTTGAGAACGGACGTACCCGTGTGGAATGGGTATCCGCCGCAGAAGGTGTGAAATTCTCCCAGACCATGAACGAGTTCATTGAGCAGGTGAGAAGTCTTGGTAAGAATGTCAGATTGGAGGATTTACGATGCAAGAAAAATTAGTATCACGCGCAAAAGAGCTTCTGTCTGACGGTACCGTAGTCCGCGTTCTTGGCTGGAGAAAAGGCGATACAGATTTCAGCGCAGAGCCTGCATTTTTTGAAAGTGCCGAGAGTCTTGACGAATTTACCTATGACGGATTCTGTGGTGCCAACTTAAGCAAATACATGATTAAAGCATCAAAAGAAGAAGGAAAAACACTCGTTTTCTTAAAACCGTGCGATACCTACAGCTTTAATCAGTTAATCAAAGAGCATCGTGTGGACCGTGAGAAAACCTATATCGTTGGTGTAGGATGCGACGGAAAACTCGATATTGAGAAAATCCGTGAAGCAGGCTGCAAGGGTATTACCGCTGTAACAGAGGACGGTGATACCATCAAAGTTGCAACGGTTTACGGTGACAAAGAGCTGAAAAGAGAGGATGTCATCCTCGAGAGATGTAAGGCCTGCAAAGGCGGAAAACATGTAGCATACGACGAGCTCGCAGAAGGCTGTGACGAGGAGAAACCGGCAAAAGAAGGCCGTTTCGAACTGGTTGAAAAGCTCGAGGCAATGGCTCCGGAAGAACGGTTCGCATTCTGGCAGAATGAGCTTTCCCGCTGCATCCGCTGTAATGCATGCCGTAATGTATGTCCGGCCTGCAGCTGTATCAAGTGCGTATTTGACAATGACCGTTACGATACTGCACAGAAAGCAAATACTACGACATTTGAGGAGCAGATGTTCCACATCATCCGTGCATTTCACGTTGCCGGACGCTGTACGGACTGCGGTGAGTGTTCCCGCGTATGTCCGCAGCATATTCCGCTGCACCTTCTGAATCGTAAATTCATCAAAGATATCGATGAGTTCTACGGAGAGTATCAGGCAGGAGAAGACACTGACAGCCGTGCACCGCTCACCAACTTCACACAGGAAGATGTAGAGCCAAGTATCGTCAAGGAAAGGGGTTAAGGGATGTATCAGATTAGCAGAGAAAAAATGCCGGAGCTCCTTGCCGCTGTTGCAAAGGAGATGGATCTTTTCCTTCCGGTACAAAACAATGGAATTACCAATTTCGGTTTTTGGACTGAGGACGCGAAGGTGGATCTCGATACCTTAAAAACCGTAAAATCCCCAAAAGACGCCTTTTTCCCGCAGAGTGAAGTTCTTTACTCCTGCTATCAGAAGGCAAACAAGACAAGCATCGAACCGGCAGCATTAAAAGACGCACCGTTCGCTATTTTCGGCGTTCGTCCATGTGATGTCCGTGCTTTCGATGTTCTGGACCGCGTATTCTTAAGCGAGCCGGCTGACGTTTATTACGCAGCAAGAAGAGAGCATGGCATCGTGGTTTCTCTTGCATGCCATGAGCCGGAAGACAGCTGCTTCTGCAAGACCTTCGGCATCGATGCGGCAGAACCGCAGGCAGATGTTGCGATGTGGCAGGTAGCTGACGGTTATGCATGGGAAGCAAAAACCGAAAAGGGTGAGAAACTGACAGAGCTTGTAAAAGAGTACCTCACCGAGCAGGATCTTACAAAAGAGGTTGAGGCTGAAAAAGAAGCGATCCGTACCCTGATCGACAAGATGCCAAACAGCAATCTCTCCCTCGAGGGATGGGGTGTAGGCAAGACAAAAGAGCGTTTCGATGATCCGAAATGGAAAGAGCTTTCCGACGCCTGCTTAGGCTGCGGAACCTGTACGTTCTCCTGTCCGACCTGCCAGTGCTATGATATCAAGGATTTCAATACCGGAAACGGCGTACAGCGTTATCGCTGCTGGGATTCCTGTATGTACTCTGACTTCACGATGATGGCAGCAGGAAACAACCGTACCACACAGATGCAGCGTTTCCGTCAGCGTTTCATGCACAAGCTGGTTTACTTCCCGGACAACAACGATGGAATGTATTCCTGTGTCGGATGCGGACGCTGCGTAGAGAAATGCCCGCAGTCGCTGAATATCGTAAAAGTCATCAAACGCATGGGAGGTACCAAGTAAATGTGCAATTGTAGTTGTGGAAGCGAAGAAAAGAAAAATGCTTTGCTGCCGCAGGTAGGTATCATCACAGATATCCGCCGCGAAACACCGGACGTAAAGACATTCCGTATCGTTCGTCCGGACGGCACCAAGCTGTTTGAACATATGCCTGGCCAGTGCGCAATGCTCTGCGTACCGGGCGTTGGAGAGGCACTGTTTTCCATTACATCCTCACCGACAAACAAAGAGTACCAGGAGTTCTCAATTAAAGAGTGCGGTACTTTGACAAATTATCTTCATAATATGTCCGTAGGAGATGAAATCCTGGTTCGTGGACCGTACGGAAATCATTTCCCGGTAGAAACTGTATTAAAAGGACAGGACCTGCTGTTCATCGCCGGTGGTATCGGACTCGCTCCGCTGCGTTCCGTGATCAATTACGTACTGGACAACCGTGATAATTACGGTACCGTAGATATCGTTTACGGTTCCCGTTCCAAGGATGATCTGGTACAGTTAAAAGAAATCCAGGAAGTATGGGCGAAAGCAAAAGATGTTAACGTACATCTGACGATTGACCGCGAGCAGGAAGGCTGGGACGGCCATGTAGGATTCG
This sequence comes from Fusicatenibacter sp., assembly GCF_977045365.1. Taxonomy (NCBI): domain Bacteria; kingdom Bacillati; phylum Bacillota; class Clostridia; order Lachnospirales; family Lachnospiraceae; genus Fusicatenibacter; species Fusicatenibacter sp. Next base: position 12,552 of record NZ_CDRRUH010000005.1, on the reverse strand, counting down.
TTCCGAATTATGTGAAAGAACTGAACATGTCCGTTGACAAAACAGCTCTGATCTGCGGACCGCCGATCATGATCAAATTTGTTCTTCAGGGACTTCAGGAACTGGGCTATGAGAAAACACAGGTTTACACCACTTTGGAGCTTCGTATGAAATGCGGTATCGGAAAATGCGGCCGCTGCAACATCGGAGATAAATACGTCTGCAAAGACGGCCCGGTTTTCCGCTGCGACGAGATTGACGAATTACCGAACGAATATTAAACGGAGGTTGAAGAAAATGCAGGAAATGGTAAATATTTACGTTTACGGCAAGAAGTATTCCGTACCTGGCGATCTGACCATCATGACCGCTATGGAGTATGCCGGATATCAGTTAAAACGCGGATGCGGATGCCGTCACGGATTCTGCGGTGCATGTGCGACCATCTACAGAATCAAAGGAAAGAATGAGCTGAAAACCTGTCTGGCATGTCAGACACAGGTAGAAGACGGTATGTATATCGCAAGCCTTCCGTTCTATCCGATCGACAAGAGAACCTACGATATCGAAGAGATCAGCGCAGAGCAGAGAGTCATGATGGATCTGTATCCGGAAATCTACAGCTGCGTTGGATGTAATGCATGTACCAAAGGATGTCCTCAGGATCTGAACGTTATGCAGTATATCGCATACGCACAGAGAGGCGACTTCAAAAAATGTGCAGAAGAGTCCTTCGACTGCATCGGCTGCGGAATCTGTGCATCCCGCTGTCCGGCCGGAATCTCCCATCCGATGGTAGGAGAGCTGGCAAGACGTCTGAATGGAAAATATATTGCTCCGAAGTCTGAACACGTAAAGAACCGTGTAGCAGAGATCAACGAAGGAAAATTCGATGATCTGATCGAGAAGGTTATGAACAAACCGATCGAGGAAATGCAGGAACTTTACAACAACCGTGAGATTGAGAAATAAGGAGGGAAATTCGAATGTATACACTGGCTAATATGCAGGAATCCATCAAAAAGGTGGAAGCTACCAGAGCCCAGAGAATGGCAAATGAGCCAAGAAGAATGACAGCGGATGAGAAAGATGCCCTTCTTGCAGCATATCATCCGGACTATAAAGAGGAAGGCTTCATTACCCTGAAAGTCGGCCCGAACAAAGGCGAGAAAGTTCCGACAGAGCTCGGCTACCTGCTGGAGTCCAACAGCCGTATTTTAGGTGTTGATATTGACCTTGACAAAGTAGATTACGACGTAGACGTACTCGTGATCGGTGCCGGCGGAGCAGGTTCTTCTGCAGCGATCGAAGCACACGAGGCAGGCGCAAACGTTATGATTACCACCAAGCTCCGTATCGGTGATGCAAACACCATGATGGCAGAGGGTGGTATCCAGGCAGCTGACAAAGAGAACGACTCCCCGGCACAGCATTATCTTGATGCATTCGGCGGCGGACACTTTGCTGCAAGACCGGAACTGCTCCGCAAGCTCGTAATGGAAGCTCCGGATGCAATCTCCTGGCTGGAGAATCTCGGCGTTATGTTCGACAAAGATGAGAACGGCCGTATGGTAACAACACACGGCGGCGGAACCTCCAGAAAACGTATGCACGCTTGCCGTGACTACTCCGGAGCAGAGATCATGAGAACTCTGCGTGATGAAGTCATCAACCGCGGAATCCCGGTAATCGAGTTCTCCTCCGCAGTAGAGCTGATCAAAGACGACAAGGGACAGGTTGCAGGTGCTGTTCTCCAGAACATGGAGACCGGAGAGTACCAGGTAGCAAAAGCAAAAACGGTCATCATCGCAACAGGTGGTGCAGGACGCCTTCACTACAATAACTTCCCAACCTCTAACCACTACGGTGCAACCGCTGACGGTCTGATCCTCGGATACCGTGCAGGTGCTCCGCTTCTGTATCAGGATACCATTCAGTACCATCCGACCGGAGCTGCTTACCCGGCTCAGATCTTCGGTGCTCTGGTAACCGAGAAAGTACGTTCTCTTGGCGCAATGCTTGTAAACGTAGACGGCGAAGCTTTCATGCATCCGCTGGAAACCCGTGACGTATCCGCAGCAAGCATCATCCGCGAGTGCTCCGACGACCGCAACGAGGGCGTTGAGACTCCGCAGGGCAAGGCTGTATGGCTGGATACCCCGATGATCGAGCTGCTTCACGGAGAAGGAACCATCGAGAAGAGAATCCCGGCTATGTTCCGTATGTTCATGCAGTATGGTATCGATATGAGAAAAGAGCCGATTCTGGTTTATCCGACCCTGCATTATCAGAACGGCGGTCTGGAAATCAACGGCGAAGGCTTCACCAATACGGTAAACAACCTGCTTGTAGCAGGCGAGGCTGTCGGAGGAATCCACGGAAGAAACCGTCTGATGGGTAACTCTCTGCTTGACGTTATTGTATTTGGCCGCGATGCAGGAAAAGCTGCTGCAGCAAAAGCCAAAGACGTAACGCTTGGCAAGATGAATCTGGATCACGTTGAGAAATACGCTGAGACCTTAAAAGAGGCAGGTATTGATACCGGTATGGTATCTCCGCAGCTTCTGCCGGATTATGCAGGTAAAAGACACCTGTAAAATGCAGTAACCGCGAAAAAGCGTGGCCCGGGGCAGAAGTACTGTCCCTGGACACGCTTTCCGTGCTGAAAATCCATTGGATGATCGGTATGATAAAATAGAAGGAAAGAAAGGTGGAGAATCCCATGCGTGAAATTCAGGCTAGTACCATTACGGATGTGGTAGAAAAACTTTGTATCGAAGCAAACTATCATCTTCCGGAAGACGTAAAATGTGCCATTACAGGCTGCCGTGCCTGCGAGGATGGCGAAATTGCAAAAGGCGTTCTGGATAAAATCGTAGAGAACTACGAAATTGCAGATGCACAGAACGTGCCGATCTGCCAGGATACCGGAATGGCATGTGTTTTCCTGGAAATCGGACAGGATGTACACATTGCCGGAGGAGATCTTGCAGAGGCAGTCAATGAAGGCGTCAGAAGAGGCTATGATAAAGGATATTTAAGAAAATCTGTTGTCAAAGATCCGGTCAGAAGAGGAAACACCGGAGACAATACCCCGGCTATGCTCTACACCGAGATCGTTCCTGGCGATCAGATCAAAGTAACCGTAGGCCCGAAAGGCTTCGGAAGCGAAAATATGAGTATGATCCGCATGTTTAAACCGTCTGCAGGTCTTCAGGGAATCAAAGATTTCATTCTGGAAGTTGTTGAGACAGCAGGCCCGAACCCATGCCCGCCTATGGTAGTCGGCGTTGGTATCGGCGGAACCTTCGATAAATGTGCACTGCTTGCGAAAAAAGCGCTGATGCGCCCGATCGATTCCGAGAATCCGGATCCGTTCTATGCAGATCTGGAGAAAGAAATGCTGGAGAAAGTGAACAAGCTCGGCATCGGACCGCAGGGCTTTGGCGGAAAGACCACAGCTATCGGCCTCAACATCGAGACAATGCCGACTCATATCGCGGGAATGCCGTGTGCAGTCAACATCAACTGCCATGTTACCCGTCATAAAACGGAGGTGATCTGATCATGGAAAAACATATTCAGCTGCCTTTAACAGAGGAACTGGCAAAAACACTGCATGCCGGAGATACCGTATATCTGACCGGAACTATCTATACTTCCCGTGACGCCGGACATAAGAGAATGTGTGAAGCGCTCGCAAGAGGAGAAAAAATCCCGTTTGATCCTACCGATGCTACGATTTATTACGTAGGACCGACTCCTGCAAAACCAGGTCAGGTTATCGGAAGTGCCGGCCCTACCACCAGCGGTCGTATGGATGCTTATGCTCCGACGATGATGTCTGTAGGCGCAAGAGGAATGATCGGTAAAGGCGCACGTCTTCCGGAAGTGGTAGAAGCCATGAAGAAATATCATGGTGTATATTTCGGAGCCATTGGCGGAGCCGGTGCACTGCTTGCAAAATGCATCAAAAAAGCAGAGCTGATCGCATACGAAGATCTCGGTGCAGAGGCACTTCGCCGTCTGGAAGTAGAAGATATGCCGCTTTTTGTTATTATCGACAGCTACGGAAACAATCTGTATGAGATGGGAAGAAAAGAGTACTTAGAAGCGCATAAAGAAGACTAAAGGTTACGCTTCAACGGGAATCTTTGAATGATAACAACGACGGAATACAAGAGAGACCATAGAGCTGTCTGAAGAAAATCAGACAGCTCTCAAGCTGAAAAGACATCAGAGCATTGACATTTGCAAGCGACTTTCGGCAGAAAAAGAAATGAAAGAGGAAGAAAAACATGACTGTAGAAATGATAAGCCACTTACTGGAAGCACTGATGATCCTGTGCTTTGGCCTGTCCTGGCCGCTGTCCATTTATAAATCCTGGACTTCAAGAACAGCAAAAGGAAAGAGCCTTTACTTTGAGGTGTTCATCTGGATCGGATATATTTTCGGTATTGCCAACAAATTTATCAGCTATATGAACAACCCGGACAAAGACTGGATCTTTTTCCTTGCATGGGCTTTCTATTTCCTGAACATTGCAGAGATCACTGTAGATATGGTACTGTACTTCCGCAATGTGAAGCTGGATAAGAACAGAGAAGCAGAGAAATAAAGCAGCGGAATACAGTTAAACTTACAGAATCCCCGGCGGTGCGGCATTTGATGCGGCATCGGCGGGGATTCTTACGTTTTGCTTAAAATATCTTACGATTTCTGAGATCGCTTGCAGGGGGGGAAGGATTCTGTATAATGGAGTTATCAAGAGACGATCGGTGTAAGAGAAAGGAGGAATTTTATGAAACAATATGCATGGATCATGGCAGCATGCCTGACGGCAGCGATGGTAAGCGGATGCGGAGTAGCTCAGGAAGGTGAGACGGGAAATCGATCAGAAAGTACAGCTGCGAGTTCAGAAAGATCGGGGGATGCTGTGCCGGAGGGTGCGGAAGCAGAGAACGAAAAAGGTGCCACGGCAGTGAAGCTCTCAGAAGGAGAAATTTACCGGGATGATTTCGACGGGGATGGGAAGGAAGAAGAATTTTCCTTTACCTTTGAGGGGGATGGAAAGGACAATCATAATCTGGAACTTTATGCTTATACGATGCAGATGAACTGTGACGGTCTGGTATATCAGAAAGAACTGTATGGCGGATATGAAGAGACATGGATGATTCGAAGTGCAGATGGTGATCATTATCTGTATCAGGAATCTTATGGCGAAGATCTCATGCATTCTGTGACGGTTTTTCGGGTAACATCTGATGAAATTGCAGAAGCGGGAAAAGCAGAGGGAAGAATCGGAGACGAAGGAATTCAGGATGTGAATGCATTCCAGTGGGCTGACAGGATCTATATGCTTGGGACATATGCAGGATATCGAACGGTTGGTGTTGGGGCAGATGGACTTCCAGAGGCAAAAGAAGATGCTTATACGATCGAATGGCTGACAGGACCGCTGGTTGTCAAGGAGGGAACGACCCTGACGGCAGAAATTTTTAACAGCAATGGAAACCCGGAAAACATCGTGCTTACGACCGGAACAGAGCTGACTCCGAAAAAGACAGATGGAACAACGTATGTGGATGCAGAACTTTCCGATGGAACGATGTGCCGAATCCATATAGAAACTGCGGAAGGTTTTCCACATACGATTGACGGTGTCGATGAACATGAATATTTTGAGTCAATTCCATACGCGGGATGACCCATACCGCCAAAAGAAGGGATTGCGCGAACGCAAAAAGCAGGGTATACTTGTGTATAGAATCTGCTTGACTTAAAGTGCACTTCATAGTTTAAAATAAAGAAAGCTGGAGATTTGCGGTGTCAGAAAAGAGAAGGTTCTGACAGGGCAGAGGTTTCGGCTTTCTTTTTATGTCGTACCGTATGTGGGTGTGAAAAAAAAGGGGAAAAAACGAAAACGAGGTGAAATGGCTTGGAGGCAAGAGAAGTATTAGAAAAAGTAAAAAGCAACGAAATTTCGATCGAAGAGGCAGAAAAATATTTCAAAAAAGAGCCATTCGAGGAGATGGGATATGCGAAACTCGATACGCACCGGGAAATTCGAAGCGGGTTCCCGGAGGTTATTTTCTGTGCGCGGAAGGCGGATGAACATCTGCTTGAAATTTTCACGCGTCTGTACGAGCAGGATGGGGAGGTCTTCGGAACGAGAGCCAGTGAGCATCAGTACGAGCTGATCCGGGAGAAGTTCCCGGAAGTAGTGTATGATCCGTTTTCCCATATTCTGAAAATAGAAAAAAAAGACAAAAAGAGGATCGGCAAAATCGCTGTCTGTACGGCGGGAACTGCGGATATTTCGGTTGCTGAGGAAGCGGCACAGACCGCAGAATACTTCGGTGCAAACGTTGAACGAATCTATGATGTCGGCGTGAGCGGCATCCACCGTCTGTTTTCGCGCCTCGATACGATTCAGAGCGCTAACTGCGTTGTAGCCGTTGCCGGAATGGAGGGCGCGCTTGCGAGCGTGCTCGGTGGTCTGGTAGATAAGCCGGTGATTGCTGTTCCGACATCCGTTGGCTACGGAGCCAGTATGAACGGTCTTTCGGCACTGCTCACGATGATTAATTCCTGTGCGAACGGAATTGCCGTCGTGAATATCGACAACGGCTATGGAGCCGGATATATTGCAACACAGATTAACAGAATGGGAGTACATCAAGATGAGTAAAAGTTTATATCTGGAGTGCGGGAGCGGAATCAGCGGGGATATGACCGTTGCAGCGCTGCTCGACCTGGGAGCAGACCGGGAAGTGCTGGAGAAATCACTGGAAAGCCTGAAACTGCCGGGATACGAAATTGCGATTACAAGAGTGAAAAAGTCGGGGTTGGATGCCTGCGATTTCAATGTGATTCTGGATGCAGAGCATGAGAACCATGATCACGATATGGCGTATCTGCACGGGGATGGGGCGGAAGTGCATGACCATCCACATGATCACGACCATGAACATGTACACGATCAGGAGCATACGCATGATCACGAGCATCATCATGACCACGAGCATGCGCACAGCCATGACTACGATCACACAGGGGAGCATCATCACCATCATGAGCACCGCGGGCTGCCGGAGATTCTTGCGATTATCCGCCGCGGCGATCTGACACCGGGAGCAAGAGCGCTGGCGGAGCGCATTTTCCAGATCCTCGCGGAAGCAGAGGCAAAAGCCCACGGCGTGCCGCTCAATCAGGTGCATTTCCATGAGGTCGGAGCCATCGATTCCATCGTGGATATCGTCGCTGCTGCTGTCTGTATTGACAATCTGGCGCCGGATGAAGTCATCGTGACGGGCCTCAGCGAGGGAAGCGGCTTTGTCAGATGCCAGCACGGCATGGTTCCGGTTCCGGTACCGGCTGTTTTAAATATCGTACAGGCACATGGCCTGACCCTCGTTCCGACCGGAATCCAGGGCGAACTGGTCACACCGACCGGAGCAGCTATTGTAGCGGCAATCCGTACCAAAGAGACACTGCCGGCATCCTTCAAATGTATCAGAACAGGACTTGGCGCCGGAAAACGGACGTATGAGCGCCCGTCACTGCTGCGTGCGATGATGCTCGAAACAGAAGAAAACGACGAGAAAGATACGATCTGGAAGCTGGAGTGCAACATTGATGACTGCACCGGCGAGGCGCTCGGCTACTGCATGGGAAAACTGCTGCGATCAGGCGCAAGAGATGTCCATTACATTCCGGTCTATATGAAGAAAAACCGCCCGGCTTACCAGCTGGATGTAATCTGTGATGATACAACGCGGGAGACTCTGGAAAATATTATTTTCTCCGAGACTACCACAATCGGCATCCGCCGCTGCCGGATGGAGCGCACCGTGATGAAACGCGAGTTTGCGACTATCGCAACTGAGTACGGCGATGCGACAGTCAAGATCTGCCGCCACGGTGAGATTGAAAAAGTTTACCCGGAGTACGAGAGCGCCGCAGCAATTGCAGAAAAAAGCGGCATGCCGGTCGGCGAGGCTGGCGCGTGGATCGTACAGAAATATAAAGAAGGAAACAAAAAAGCATGAGATATTTAAAACCATATTTTTACGACCAGTTTGTATGCACCGCCGGAGACTGCCCGGATACGTGCTGTGCCGGCTGGCAGATCGTGATCGACGAGGATTCCCTGGAGCGGTATGGAAACGAGAAGAGCGAGTTTGGAAAGCGTCTGCGCAATTCGATCGACTGGGAGGAAGAGTGTTTTTACCAGAACAATCGCCGCTGTGCATTCCTGAATGATGAAAATCTCTGCGATCTTTACAAGGCACTGGGGCCGGATTCCTTATGTGACACCTGCCGCCTTTACCCGCGCCATACGGAGGAGTACGAGGGTCTGCGTGAATTATCCCTGTCCCTCTCCTGCCCGGAAGCTGCACGGATTATCCTGTCCTGCAAAGAGCCGGTGCGTTTTCTGGAGGAGGAGACCGACGAGGAGGATGATTTTGAAGAGTTTGACTTCATGATGTTCTCCCAGCTGGAAGACACGAGAGATGTTTTGTTCCGGATTCTGCAGAACCGCGAACTGCAGCTGCAGGAGCGCATGACGGCGGCAGAGCAGCTCGCAGAACAGTATCAGATCTGTATGGAGGAGCAGCGGGAGTATGATATCGATGACCTGCTTCGGAAGTATGAAAAGCATCTGGAAGAGGGAACCTTAAGCGAGTGCGTGGCGGAGAGCCTTGCGGAAAAAGGTGTGGATGCTGCATCCTTTCATGCATATGACCGCCAGGTGAAGGAACTTGCCGTTCTCCGCGGTCTCGAGCGTCTTCGTCCGGAATGGGATACTGTGCTTGACGGCACAGAAAAAGCGCTGTATCAGAACGGAGAAACCGCTTATCAGGCCATCTGTGAAGAATTCCACCGCACCTGGGGTGCTGCAGGTGAACGCCGTGCAGAGTGGGAAAACATCGGTGAGCAGCTTCTGATGTTCTTTGTCTACACCTATTTCTGCGGCGCCGTCTACGACGATATGGTCTGTTCCAAAATGGAACTCGCGCTGTTCTCTGTCCGGTGGATTCAGGAAATCCTGATTGCACGGTGGCTGGAAAACGGAAAAACGCTTTCCATGCACGACATCGAGGAGCTTTCCTGGCGCTATGCGCGCGAGGTCGAGCATTCCGACGATAATCTGAATGCTCTTGAGGACTGGCTTTTCGAGACCTATGCGCCGGAGGGATGCGTACTGGAAGAGGAATAGCCCGGATATCCGAGGAGTTTCCTGTACATTTTCACCGATCTGTGCTAGGATAAAGATGTTGTACAGAAAGAAAGAGGGAAAATTATGCAGGAAAAACAAAAGAAATGGATTCTGCGCATTGCGCTTTATCTGATTGGAATTATGGTGCTGGCACTCGGCATCACACTGAATACGAAGACGAACCTCGGCGTATCGCCTATCATCTCCATGCCGTACGCCGTGGCACAGATCTTCGGTTATGAAACAGGAACAGCGGTTTTCGTGGCGTATTTGATCTTCATCATATTACAGATCGTACTTCTGAAAGGAAAATTCCCGCCGTTCCAGCTCTTACAGGTCGCCGCAAGTTATCTGACGAGCGCCTTTATCACCATCTTCGACCGGATTCTCCCGGCACCTGATCAGATGGGAATGCGGCTTCTCGTTCTTGTCCTTGCCATCATTCTTACGGGAATCGGCGCCGCTGTGACCGTAGACGTCAACATCGTCCCAAACCCGGCCGACGGCCTGGCAAGAGTTCTTGGCGAGCGCTGCGGAAAGAACATGGGCTTCGGAAAAAATCTTTTTGATTTCTCCGCCATCGTCATTTCCCTTGCGATCGGCCTTGTCGGTGCCGGCCGCCCGGTAGGAATCGGAATCGGCACTGTTATAGCTATGGTCTGCACAGGAAGAGTCATCGCGGCATTCAATCATTTCGCAAAAAAGAAAATAGAAGAAATCACCATCGCCTGAGTGATCCATGCCCCTGTCGAAAAACCTTGAGTTTTCGGTGGGGGTTTGTTATAATGAAAGACAGCGAAAGAAAAATTTTTTGATTTGTCATAAGGCGTTTGTTTGCGTTATGAGAAGTGCGAAGGAGGAAGTGGCAGATGAACTTAGTTATTACGATGAGCCGCCGGTTTGGTACTGGGGCGAGTATTATTGCGAAAGAACTTTCCGAGAGACTGCATATCCCGGTATATGATAAGGACGATGTAGAGCACGGCATGCGTGAAAATGCCTTTGAATCTGAGGCGGATGCGATCCGTGAGCTGGCGAAACAGCCGTGTATTATCATTGGACGGTGTGCTTCGGAATTTCTGAAAGATAAAAGCAACGTCATCAATATTTATGTCTGCGCGGACAAAGAGGACCGGATCAAACGTATCATGAAGCTGTTTTCCCTGACAAGAGAGGCTGCTGAGGTGATGCTGGAAGAGACAGACAAGCAGCGTGCCGAGTATTATTACAAAAATACCGGAAAGACATGGGGCGATGTCAATAACTACCATATGATCCTGAATACCTCGGATCTTGGCATCGAGAACTGTGCCGATATTCTGATGCGGTATTTTGAAATGAAAGATTATATCTAAGATATATTTAAAAAGAAATACATAAAAAATCAGGTGCTTCCCGAAAAAGAGAAGCACCTGATTTTTTGTGCGGTTTAGTAAGCCTGATACGTATTGCCGTAGCTGCGGCTGGAGAAGTAATTCTGTTTCAGAACCAGGAACAGTTCGGCATCGGTTGCATATTTGTACGGATACAGATAGAAAATACCGACAAGATTGCAGGTGATTCCGGAAAGAATATACCATCCGATAAAGGAGAGATCAAGAATAAATGTATTCATCTTTTCACCGTTCATCATTTCACGGCTGATGCGGAATGCTTCTTCGGTCGAAAGTTCCGGGCAGTCGGCCAGAAGATAAGGAACCATGCGGTATTCATAAGCTTTCACGATTCCAGGAATCAGAAGAAGCAGCGACCAGAGGAATATATAAAGATTTTTTAAAAACAGAGTCCACACAGTTTTTCCATAGTAGCCGTTCTGGAATCCGAACAGTATGTTGCCAAGTCCCGCTTTTTCCATCGAGTTTTCAATGAAAAACCTCGAGCCTCCTACCTCAAATGGTGCAAGAACAAAAATACGGATCAGAATAAAGGCAAGACCAATGACAAGAAGTACAAAGCCGCTGAAGACAGTAAAAACAAATTTAACCGGTCCAAGCGGAGTGAATCTTTCTGCAAAGGATTCCACATTGAAGTTATCGGAAGAAATCGTAAATCCAGATATACCGACCGAGTTAGTCTGATTGCTGTCATTGTTGGAATTTCCAGAATTAGAAGTACCGCTTCCGACCAGCAGAGTCAGAATCAGGGCGGCTACCACACTGATCCAGTAATTGCGTAAAAATGCGGCTTTTCCGCGGGTTTTCAGTTCCTCTCGAGTCCACATAAAAAAGACCTCCTTAAAATAATATAGTTAATTACATCTAAGCATAGACAAACGTATTTAGCTCGCATTCTCAAACCAATAGATTTTTGAATAGTTCCATAGTAATTTACACTTCCTCGCATTAACTTTTTTACAATGCTTTGTTGGGCTTTGAAAATTAATCGCTTTTTGTTCCGGGTATAGTGCTGTTACATATCCTCTGTGAGTTTCACCATTTTTGAATGTATACTCAACCAAATCTCTATGTCTAATCCCTGAAACATTGTCTGTTTTAGCTTTGCTTTGTCTGCGCATGGGTTTTATTGCCCATTCTTTCATATCATAGGTATCAGGCTGCAAATCCGTAATACAGATCGCATCATTGGCGTGTGATTTCTCAACATTCCAGTCAATACGTTTGTTGGCTGTATCTCCACCATTCGTCAGATATAATACTCCCAAATTTGACAATTGTTTTCTAAGCCACTTCTTACCAATCATTACATGTTGTGCATAATTCAGGTTTTTATGATCAGAAGATTTTAACAGAGAAAAATATCGATCCATATATAGTTCTTCCTGGCCTTCCGTTTTCTGATGGCAGCTTTCACATAATGTAATCAGATTATCTAACGTGTTTGAACCATTTCGTCTTCTTGGTTTAATATGATGAACTTCTAATCTGCAATTTGCTCTTCCACATTCCATACACTTGCTGCCATCTCTTAGAATAGCTGCTTTACGGATATTTTCATCCAGTCTGTTGGATTTTTGGTATTGCCAACGATAAGGTTTATACCCATTTGTCAATGCCCGGATATCCACAGAAACATCTTCCAGCCAATAATTTGTTATATTTATCCACTTATTCAGCCGATTGATAACTCTCATTGTAGCCTGTCGTTTCTGCAAGATACTTGGAGCAATTCGTCCTTCTCTTTTAGAAGATTTACGATTGTCGAATCTTGCCTGCCGGTATCTTTTGTGATAACGATGGTAACGTCTATAACCCCGCCTGTCTTCCATAAGATGCTTTACATCATTGCGCTGCTCCATGGTTCCTTTGAAAACAACTTTATTTTTCGTTTTACATTTCTGAACCAGCGCAATCCCTACATGGAGTCCGCCATCATCAATTCCACAGCG